>JBAZLT010000017.1:0-13555 GCA_041650115.1 Dehalococcoidia bacterium
AAACAGCTATGGCATAGCGCCAGCCTTACCAGCACCAATCCCAGCTTGCGGTCCCTCTCCAGGGCCAGCCTCAGAGGTCCGGGGTGGAAGCCGCGCTGCAGGCCGTCCCCGGCCAGGGGAAAGGGCGGCCGGACGACATACCCTCTGCCCATGGCATAAAAGACAGCGGCGCCGGTGGACGATCCGAAAGCTTTCTCAACCAGTGAATCGAGCATCTCGCCGCGGTCCAGCGCCGACTGCAATTCCTTTCTTATCGCGTCCTCCGCGTCGTGCGGACCGACATAGAGTGTGAAAACGATCTCTCCCGCTTCGAGGCTTTTAAGCCGGCGCAGGGTTTGAGAACGGCTCATGTCATAACGGTTGATTACGGCCATATCCTGATTCTTCCCGCAGGGGCGTTGCTTCAGCTGCGCCCCTACATCAACTCGACGATCGTCACGCCATCCCCGCCCTGGCCACGGCTGCCCGGCCTGAAGGACTTGACCAGCGCGTGCGCGGCCAGCGCCTCCCTGACCGCACTCCTGACAGCACCCGTTCCATATCCGTGGATAATGCGCACCTCCGGCATCTGTGACATAAAGGCATCGTTGAGGTAGGAATCCAGCGCCGATTCAACCATTTCAGCCCTCTGCCCCCTCAGGTCCAGCTCGGGAGCGGCCGTGCGTATGGTCCTCGGCCTGGCGGCCGCCCTCTCCACAAGGTCTCCCGATCCCGGCGCATCTATCTTTTCCACGCCGTCCAGGCGCAGGGTCAGCTTCACATCGCCCACCATCGCCTCCAGCCTGTCCTGCCCCTCATCAATAGAGACCACGGTGGCCGCCGTATGCATATCCTTCAAACGTATGCTGTCGCCCACCGCGATTTTTTCAGCTGCGGAACCGCTCTCGTCCATGGCAGCCAGTTTCCGGCCCAGGCCGGCGGACCGCTGTTCCGCCTGCTTTGTTATGCTCTCCAGGGACCTGCGCGCGCGCTCCAGGCTCTCTTTTTTTCTCTCTTTTCTCAGCTCGTTCTCGGCCTCGCGTATCTCCCTGTATAACCCTGCGATCTCTGTGTTGAGATTGTCCTGAATCTCGCGCACCATCTCCCGTTCCTTGTTCCGTATACGCGATATCTCGGCCTCCAGGTCGGCCGAGAGCCCGGCGGCACGTTCCTTCTCCCGATCGATGAATTGTTGTGCCTCCGCCAGCCTCTTACGCTCGGCTGCGAGGTCCACCATCATAGCCTCGACCTCCTGCGATCCCTTCGACATAATGCTGCGGGCCTGGTCGACTATTTCCTCCGGCAGGCCGAAGCGGGCGGCGATGTTCAGTGCATTGCTCCCTCCCGGTATGCCCACGCTCAGGCGATAGGTCGGCATCAGCGTGACCGGATCAAAATCCAGCGAAGCGTTGCGCAGTCCCTTGTTGAGATGCGCGAAGGCTTTCAGTTCCGAGTAGTGCGTGGTTACCACTACGGCCGTGCCTTTATTCACAAAATGCATAAGCGTAGCCTGGGCCAGGGCAGCGCCCTCTCCCGGGTCGGTGCTGATGCCCAGCTCGTCCATCAGCACCAGGCTGGAGGGCGTTGACTTCTTGACGATGCGCGCCACGTTGCTGATATGGGCGCTGAAAGTCGACAGCGTCTGCTCTATGCTCTGCTCATCGCCTATATCGGCGAAGACTTCATCGTAAACAGGCAGCCTGGTGCCGTCCGAACAGGGTATGGGCAGTCCCGCCTGCGCCATCAGCACCAGCAGTCCCATGGTCTTGAGCGCGACCGTCTTGCCTCCGGCGTTCGGACCGCTTATGATCAGCACGGAGAAATCCCGGCCGAGCTCAACGCTGAGCGGCACCGCCTCGCCTTTGAGCAGCGGATGGCGGGCGTTTACCATTCTCAAAAACCGCTCTTCGGCGCCGCCGACTATCTCCGGCTCGATGGCCTTGGTTTTCTCCGCGTACAATGCCTTGGCCAGCGCCAGGTCAAGTCGCGCCAGTATACCTGTATTCAGTTCGATATCCCCGCATGCATCCCCCACGCAGACGCTGAGGGCGGTCAATATGCGCTCGATCTCCTGCCGCTCCTCCACCTCGAGTTGCCGCAGCTCGTTGCCGGACTCGATCGTTTCCAGCGGCTCGATAAACACGGTGGCGCCGGTATTTGATACATCGTGCACTATGCCCTTCATCTCCCGCTTTGCCTCCACCCTGACAGGAAGAACGTAGCGGCCGTTGCGCTCCGTGACAAGCTGCTCCTGCAACATCTCCTGTCCCCTCTTCGACTTGACGATGGATGACAACGTTTCCTGAAGCTGTTTGCGCGTATCCTTCAACCGTCTCCTGACGTCGGCTAAATGCGCCGAGGCCGAGTCCAGCACCTCGCCGGTGGGCGAAAGGCATCTGCCTATCTCGTTTTCTATCTGCGACAGCGGGGTTATGTCCTGCGCTATGCCCCATAGGGCAGGCAGCTCGGCGGACATCTTTTGCAGGCCGCTGCGCGCTATCCGGCAGGCGGCCAGCGTTCTCTGTATTCTGATCAAGGTCGGAGGATCGAGGACAGCGCCTTTGCCGGCGCGGGCTGCGTCCTCCCGCACGTCATGAGCTTCACCTATGTGAAAATCAGGCCTGACGGAAAGCAGCCGCCTGGCCTCTGATGATTGCCTGAGCAGGATCTGGATATGCCCGGCATCCGACGTGGGTTGGAGCGAGAGCGCCAGATCGCGTCCGGCCGGGAAAGATGTGTAGCCGGCCAGCCTTTTCAGCACCAGCGGGTACTCCAGCATATGCAGGCTGTTGGTATCCATAGGGACTATTATACTATGCCGGAACTGGCTGTCATTGCGAGGAGCGCAGCGACGAAGCAATTCTGTACGTGATTGCGTGTACACAGGATTGCCGCCCCCTTCGGGCTCGCAATGACGTGAAAGGCCAAATTGGGGTGGGTTTTGATAACCGGGTTACAGCTTGACCAGCTTGACCCCCGTGATGTGCGGCACTTCCAGTATCTTCTTGATGATGGGGTCATCCGCCGGCTCATCCAGGGACAGTATCATAAGGGCCTCGCCTCTGGGTGTTATGCGGGCCACCTGCATGGCGGAGATATTGACGTTGTTCTTACCCGTGATTGTGCCCACCGCGCCGATCAGTCCCGGCTTGTCGGTGTGATAGCACAGCATGAAGTAGCCGCCCGTGGGAACGATGTCCAGCCAGAACTGGTTGATGCGGACGATATGGGTCTCGTCGCGCAGCACCGTGCCCGCCACGTCGACGTTTCCACCGCTGGCCACCACCTCCAGCGAGATCAGGCTGGCGTAGTTGGCCACATCGGTCTCTTTCTGCTCGGAAATCTTGAGGCCGCGCTGCTGGGCTATTACGCCGGCATTGACCAGCGTCACATGTTCCTCGCTGACCGTGTCGAGCAGCCCGCTGAGAATGGAAGCCTTAAGGGCGGAGGTTTCGTATTGAGCGATCTCGCCGGAATACTTGATCTTGATCCCCTTGAGCTGCCCGCCCATGAGCTGTCCCGCCATCTTGCCCACCACTGCAGCCACATCCATATAAGGCCTGAGTATCTCGAGCAGCTCGGGCGCTATCTGGGGCACGTTGACGGCAAACCTGGCCGGCTTGCCGTTGAGCACATCGATGATCTGGTCGACCACGTCGATGCACACATTGGTCTGAGCCTCTTTGGTCGATGCCCCCAGGTGCGGCGTGACGATAACCTTATCGCTCTTGAAGAGGATGCTCTCCGTGCACGGTTCGGCGGCGAAGACATCTATTGCCGCGCCGGCCACCCTGCCCTCCTCGATGCCTTTAAGCAGGGCCTCGTCGTCAATCAGGCCGCCGCGGGCGCAGTTGATGATGCGCACTCCCTTTTTAAACGTGGCTATCTCCTTGGCGCCGATCATGGTTTTGGTCTGCGGTGTCAGCGGAAGGTGCAGTGTGATGAAGTCGGATTCCTTGTAAAGTTGCTCCAACGGAAGCAATGTGACGCCCAGCGATTGGGCATATTCCTGTGAGGCGAAGGGATCGTATCCCACCAGCCTCATTTCGAAACCTTTGGCGCGGGCGGCCACGCCGGAGCCGACGTTGCCCAGCCCTATAATACCCAGCGTCTTATTGCGCAACTCCACGCCGGTATACTCCTTGCGGTTCCATTTGCCGGCCTTGAGCTGGCCGTGTGCCTGCGGTATGTTGCGCGCCAGCGCCAGCATAAGCGCCATGGTGTGCTCGGCCGCGGCTACCGTGTTGCCCGTAGGAGCATTGACGACCATAATGCCTTTCTGGGTGGCGGCATTGATATCGACATTGTCGAGTCCCACGCCGGCGCGGGCGATGATCTGAAGCTTACTGCCCGCCTTGATGATGTCGGCGGTGACCTGCGTTTCGCTGCGCACTATGATGGCATCATAGTCGCAAATAACGGCCTTCAGTTCGTCCGGCTTCAGGCCGAGCTTGACGTCCACCTCGGTCATGGCCTTGAGGCTTTCCATGCCCTCGGGCGCCAGCGGATCAGCTACAAGTACCTTCATGGTGTCAGCTCCTCAATCTTATTTAGCCTTATCACGGCAAGCATTTATAAACCGGTCATTGCGAGCCCTATTCCGATCTCGTCATTGCGAGCCCGAAGGGTGTGGCAATCTTGTATATCTGCGATCACGTACAGGATTGCTTCGTCGCTGCTCTCCTCGCAATGACATCCGATCTTTACACTATGCTTTCTTGGCCCCGGGCAGCGCCTTTTCCATGGCGGCCAGCACCTCGTCCATATCCTTTTCAGTGACATAGCCCAGGTGGCCGATGCGGAAGACCTTGCCCTTCATACCGCCCTGCCCGCCGGCGATGACAACCTTGTACTCATCGCGCAGCGTGCTGTTGAACTTGGGAACATCCATATCCGCGGGAGCCTTGACCGCCGTTACTGTATTCGAGGCATTCTTCTCGTCAGCGACCAGCAGCTCGAGGCCCCTGGATTTGATCCATTTCCTGGCCTTGTCCGCAACCTTTGCATGCCTGGCGAAGATGTTCTGCAATCCTTCCTTCAGCATCATATCCAGGGCAACATCCAGGCCGAAAAAGATCGAAACGGCCGGGGTCCACGGTGTCTGGCCGTCCGGGATGAACTTCTTGGCGCGCGTGTAATCGAAATAGAACCTGGGCATTTTGGCCTGTGCATGGGCCTTCCATCCTTCCTCGCTGATGCTGACGAAGGCCAGCCCGGGCGGCACCATCCATCCCTTCTGTGAGCCGGTAACGACCACGTCCAGGTTCCAGGCATCCACCTGCACATCGATGGAGCTCATGCTGCTGACGGCATCCACCAGGATGAGCTTGCCGGCCTCCTTCACCACCGAAGCGATATCCTTGAGCGGATTGGTGGTGCCGGTTGATGTCTCGTTGTGTGTGATCAGCACGGCTTTAATACCCGGATTTTCCTTGAGCGCCTTCTTCACATCGGCGGGGTCGACGGCCTGCCCCCAGTCATACTTGAGCGGTATGACCTCTGCGCCGTATACTTTGGCGCAATCGGCGAAGCGGTCCCCGAAGATGCCGATGGATACACCCAGAACCTTATCACCGGGTGACAATGTATTCACAACCGCAGATTCGAGGCCCCCGGTACCCGATGTGGTTAAGATCAGAAGGTCGTTCCTGGTCTGAAAGCACTTCTGCAGCTTCGGAGTTATCCGGTTCTGCATTTCGCCGAATTCCTTGCCGCGGTGATTGATCATCTGGCGACCGCAAGCTTTCAGTACCTCGTCGGGGCAAGGTGTCGGGCCTGGAATTCTCAACTGCATGTAGGGCCTCCCTGTAGATTAGTCTGCAAATTATATATTATTTGGTCGGGCAATGGAATTCAGATATGCGCATAGATGTAGTAATTTACCTAAGAGGGGCGTACCCGTAGGGGCGTTGCTTTAGCTGCGCCCGCTTCGGGCGGGTCTGAAGACCCTCCCCTATGATTTTACAACCTTGATATAGCGCCTTTTGCCCACCTTGATAACGCTGCCGTCGTCTATTTTGCCCATCTCCAGGTCCTCGTTGACGGTCCTGCCGTTTATCTCGACAGCGTTCTGTTCGAGCAGACGCCTGGCTTCCGAGCGACTTTTGGCCAGCCCGGCGCGCGAGATCTCTGCCGACAGCTGCGCGGTTGACCCTGCGGTGACTTTGAGCACCGGCATCTCATCGGGAACCTCCTTTTGCTGCACAGTGCGGGAGAACTCTTCAGCCGCCTCCCCAGCCTCCCTGACGCTCCAGAAATCCTTGACCAGCTCCTGTGCCAGGCGCTTCTTGACCGTCATGGGATTCAGGCGGCCGTCGGCCATGCCTGCGCTGAAATGTTCGATCTCTTCGTCCGGGACGTCGGTCAGCAGCTCCAGGTACGGTATGATCATGCTGTCGTTGATGGACATCGTCTTGCCGTACATCTCGGCCGGCGGATCTGTTACGCCGATATAATTGCCCAGGCTCTTGCTCATTTTCTGAACGCCGTCGGTGCCGACCAGCAGCGGCATAAGAAAGACCTGCTGGGGCCTCTGTCCCACCATCTCCTGTAGCTGTCGGCCCACCATGCAGTTGAAGACCTGGTCGGTGCCGCCGAACTCGACGTCGGCTTCGATCATGACCGAATCATATCCCTGCATCAATGGATAGAGGAACTCTGTGATGGCTATGGGATGGCCCTCTGAATAGCGGCGCGCGAAATCCTCGCGGGCCAGAAACTGCGCCACCGTGAACTTCGAAGTCAGCCGGATGATGTCCTCCAGGCCGAATACGCCCTTTTCGAACCAGGGGCTTTGCCAGCGCACCTCGGTCCTGTCCTTATCCACGATTTTAAAGAACTGCTCCATGTATGTCTGGGCGTTGGCCTTCACCTGGTCTCCCGTGAGCATGGGGCGGGTGGCCGATCTCCCCGTCGGGTCTCCGATGCGCGCAGTCCAGTCGCCCACGATGAGAACCACCTGGTGTCCCAGTTGCTGAAATTGCCGCAGCTTGCGCAATCCGACCACATGGCCCATGTGGATGTCGGTGAAACTGGGATCGAAGCCCTGCTTGAGCCGCAGAGGACGCCCCGACTGCATCATCCTCAGCAGCTCCTCCTCGTTGATAATCTGGCTCACGCCCCGGCGGAAGAGGCGCTTGAATTCAGATTCTGATAGTCGTTTCATAATTTATCCCCTTGATATTGTAGGGGCGTTGCTTCAGCTGCGCCCGTTTTGGGCGGACTTTAAAGTCCGCCCCTACGTTTTTCCTAATATACTCCCGGCTTTAAGCACATCCTTGGCCATCTGTTGTTTCAGCTCTTCGGCGCTGTTGAACCTCATCTCGTCCCTCAGCCTGGCCACCAGCTCAATGGACAGCCGCTTTCCGTACAGGTCGCCGTCGTAGTCTAATATATACGTCTCCACCAGACGTTTCAATCCGCCGAAAGTCGGGCGAATGCCGATATTGGTCACCGATCCCATTCTCTGCCGCCCCCGGATTGCCACGGTGGCATAGATGCCGTCCCTGGGCATGGCCTGTTCCCGCTGCATATTTATATTGGCGGTGGGAAATCCGAGGGTGCGTCCGCGCCGGTCTCCCGTCACTACCTTTCCTTCCAGGATAAAGCGGCGGCCGAGCATCTCTTCAACTTTACGTATATCGCCCACCGCCAGCAACCTGCGGATGGAGCTGCTGCTGACGACCTCTCCCTCCAGCCTGGCGGGCTTGACGACCTCGACACGGAAATCGAGCTCCTCTCCGATGCGCCGCAGGCAGTCCGGGTCGCCCTGCCGGCCATGCCCCAGCGCAAAATCGGGCCCCAGCACCAGGCCGCTCATATTCAAATGCTTCTGCAGCAGCAGGACGAACTCGCGGGCGGAAAGCGCGGCCACATCCCTGGTAAAGGTAAGCGGCACAACCAGGTCCGCCCCGGCCGCGCGCAGCAGGCGCGTGCGCTCACGCAGCGTGGTTATCCAGGGGATGGTATCGCGTCGGCCCAGCACCTTCTCGGGATGCGTGCGGAACGTGACCACACCCGCAGGGCATCCCTTCTCGCGTGCGCGCGCGACCAGGTGCCCCAGCAAATGCAGGTGGCCGCGGTGTACGCCATCGAAAACACCTATGGTCAGGAGCGTGGGATGAGCGGTCCTGTACCTGGCCAGTTCAGCTTCAATATTCATAATTAATATGCATCCGTGCATATAGCGAACGATATTTTAACACTTATCTGCAACGTGTTGATAATCACGGCTTTGATAATACCTGTTTACAGACGCTTGCCCTGCTGGTATACTTGCCGGCAAAACTGTCGTTGCTATGCGGGACTGGGCGATTGAAAGTGGACGACCGGGTGCCCGGCAGGAGGAGCATTATGCAAGAAACCGTGAAGCGGATTTCCCTGCTTCTGTTGGCCGCATTATTACTGCCGGCTGTCTCCACGCTTGTACTGCCCGGCAGGGCCGGTGGAAATAACTGCCTGAACACCGTGTATGTCAACGATTTGACGGGCAACGACGCCTGGGATGGCAGCTCTCCCACCCATGTACCCGATACCGGCATCGGCCCCAAGAAGACCATCCAGGAAGGTATGGGTGCCGTATGTACCGGCGGGACGGTTTATGTGGCTGCCGGCACCTATGACCTGACGGACTTCCTTGTGATTAACCGCTCCCTGAGCCTTATCGGAGCCGGGGCGGGTTCAACCATAATAAACGGCTCTGCAGACCCCGAGGACGAGGTGATCGGCATCTACAGTATGACTTCCGGTAACGTACTTATCGCCGGCTTCACCATCCAGAACGGGAACTGGAACGGCATCTATGTCGATGAGACAGCTGCAGGCAACAATATAACCATCAATGATTGCATCATAACCCTGAATAACAGCATAGACTACGGCGGCGGCATATGGATCGACAACGATAATCTCGTCACGCTCAACCGCTGCACCGTCAGTAACAACACGGTTATCTGGGAAGAAGACTTTATGCAGGAAGGACGCCGCACTGCCCCTGATACTGTCGATGCCTTCACTGATAACATCTCCGGCGGTCTGGGCGGCGGCATAGCCGCTTTCGGCGGCACGCTCAACCTCAACCAGTGCACCATCAGCAACAATACCGCAACAGGCGATTCTGGAATCGGAGGCGGCATATTTGCCGTCTATGATACGACGCTCAATATGACGGGATGCAGCGTCACCGGCAACGCGGCAGGCCGCTGGGGAGGCGGGATATTCTATGGTCTGGCTGAGTCGGAAGAGGCCTCGGCAACCATCAACAATTGCAATATCAGCAATAACCGGGCCTGCGGCGGCGGGGGAGGCCTGTTTGTAGTCGCATCGGGTTTTATTGAAGAGTATTTGGAGAATGAGCAGATTTT
The DNA here is from genome assembly GCA_041650115.1 of Dehalococcoidia bacterium. GTDB lineage: Bacteria > Chloroflexota > Dehalococcoidia > GIF9 > UBA5629 > CAIMUM01. The sequence continues at coordinate 9,342 of JBAZLT010000017.1, forward strand.
TAATGCAAGCGCCTTCCCGTCGGAGGGCCAGGGCTATACCGGCCTGGACAATTTCGCCCGCGACAGCGGGCAGATCGATCGGGATGGCACCCTGGAAATCCCCGCAATGCCTGTCACGCTGAATAATTGTACCGTGTCCGGAAATGCGGCTTTGAACTGGGGCGGCGGCATGGCTTCCGCTTTCAGCATGTATTCCCTCAACGGGTGCACTTTAAGCGGCAACCAGGCCGGCCTGCTGGGCGGCGGCCTGGGAACCGTTATAAGTATGGGCGCCCTGGTCAACTGCACCGTCAGCGGCAACAGTCTGACCTATCCTGTTCCGCCGGCGGGCCTCGACCTCGCATGCGCTCCATTTGATAACGGTGAGGGCAGCGGTATAGGCGACGGCGCCGAGTTGCCGCCGGTCTCCAACGCAGGCGGCGGTATAGCTACGATCGTTAGCATGACCGCATTTCAAAGCTGCACCATCGCCGGCAACAGCACCGGCAGCGATGCCGACTCCTATGCAGGCGGGCTTTTCAATTCAAGGAGCTCGCTGGCTATGTTTGTCAATACTATTGTTGCCAACAACACGGCTGTGCGGACCGACAGCAGCAATTGTCTTAACAGGGGTACCATCCAGTCGATGGGATATAACATAGACAGCCGTAACGAATGCGGTTTTAACGCAGCCGGCGATCAGGTCAACACCAACCCCCTGCTGGGGCCGCTGGCTGACAACGGCGGGCCGACTCTGACCTGCGCGGTCGGCGCCAATAGCCCGGCCTTCAACCGGGGCGACAACGCTAACGCCCCGGCCACGGACCAGAGGGGAGTAGCCCGCCCGCAGGCAAGCTCCTGCACCATAGGCGCCTATGAGGTTACGCTCAGTAAGTCTGCCACAATACCGGTCGCTACAGGCCTGGGGAATGTAACATTCACAACTGATTTGGGAGGAATTGTGGGACTTAATGCCTACAGCCATCTAGATTGCGCGGCCGGCCCATCGTATCTCTCCTTCCCGTTCGGATATTTCTCCTTCACGATAGTCGGCCTCACGCCGGGGGCAACCGTCAGCCTGACCATCTCCCTGCCTTCTGCCCTTCCGGCAGGCGCCCACTACTATAAATGTTTAAACGGCGAGCTGGTCGACTGCACCTCGCTGATCAGTTACCAACCGGGGACCAATATCCTGGTGATGAGGATTACAGACGGCGCGCTGGGCGACGGCGACGGCCTGGCTAATGGCACCATTGTCGATCCGGGCGGTCCTGCGGTCAGGTCCACTAAGGCCGCGACTTCGCACTCATCATCTATTCTACCGCCGGCCACATCCCAGGTGATAAACCTGCCCAACCTGGCCGTACAGAGCGCCTCACTTTCAGCGGCCAGCGTAAAACCGGGAGATGCCGTGACAGTTAACGCCATCGTCGCCAACCGCGGAAACGCCGGCGGCACGGCAGCCGTCAGGCTGCTCATCAACGGGAGCGAGGAAGCCCGCCAATCCGTGACCCTTGAAGGCGGCCAGTCGGCGCCCGTCAGTTTCACGGTCAGCCGATCGCAGCCGGGGAGCTACAGCGTGTATGCGGACGGCATTCCCGCCGGCAGCTTTACCGTGACCGGGCTGCCGCAGCCCGACATCCTGCTTATTGTCAGCGCCACCCTCATCCTGGCCGCGCTGGCAGGCGGCGCGTTATATGTGCTGGGTAGACGGCGGCACGGCTGATATAGTATAAAAGTATTGATGTTAAATAACCGGACCCGCCTTACAGTGTCCTTCCCGGCAGCCCTCCTGTTGATGTCACTGTTATCTGCCGTCATTTGGTTTCCCTCCCCCCAACCGGCGCTGGCCGATGCATCATGCACAATCTCGCCGTCGAGCCTGCCCGACGGTACCGTCGGCACAGCGTATTCCGTGACGCTCACCGCCAGCGGCGGGACCGAGCCTTACACCTGGTCCGTTGTCGGCGGTGCCCTTCCCGACGGGCTGACGCTCAACAGCTCCACGGGCGTAATCTCCGGCACCCCCTCCGTCGGCCAGGCCTACAGCTTCATAGTGCGCGCCGATGACAGCGCCGGGCATTACTGCACCATCTCGATCTCGATCACCATCAACTCCACGACGGAGAGCACCAATACCCGCACGATATCGACCGTCATGCTCAGCAAGGCCGGGACTTTCACGCTTGTCGAAAATATCCTGCCCGCAGCCAGGGAACTGGCCAGCTCGGACGGGCGCGTCAGGCTCAGCCTGGCAGCCAATACCAGGATCAACATGCAGGGATCCACCCTGCTGGGCGCCGCCACGGAATCAAAACCACCTGCGGCGGGTGACAACTCCACCCTGATACGCGCCTACAGTTTCATGCCGTCGGGCGCCACCTTCTCCCCGGCAGCGACCATGACGCTGAAATACGAGAAGGCCTCCTTGCCCTCCGGCGCGCTCGAATCAAACCTGTACATCGCCTACTGGAACGGGGCATCCTGGGTCAAGCTCAGTTCCAGCGTTGATACCGGCGCAAAAGAGGTCTCGGCCCCGGTATCGCATTTCACCGTTTTCTCTTTGCGCGTCACGTCCGAGCAGGCCCAGAGCGCCACCACCACCACGACATCACAGGGGATCGCGATCGCAACCAGCATACTGGGGACCGCCTCTTCGTTCAATACCAGCGGTGGAAAAACGACAGCGCCTGTCAGCCTTACCGATTCCGGCGGCACAATGAAAATAACCCTGGCTGAAAATACGACTATCAGCCTTCCCGTCGGCAACCGGCAGATCACCGTCTCAAAGCTCGACAGCGCCCCGAACCGCCCGGCCAACACCCTGATCATCCAGGCCTACTCGTTCCAGCCCGACAATACCGCCTTCAGCCCCGCAGCTTCGGTTACCCTTAAATACGATGCCGGCGCCCTGCCCGCCAACGTCAAGGAAACCAATCTATACCTGGCCCTGCTCGAGAATTCCAAGTGGACGGCCATATCGACCACGGTCGATACAAAAGCCAACACCCTGACAGCCAAAATCAGCCATTTCTCCACATACGCCGTTCTGGGCAAGGTAACGGCTGCGGCCACCACTCCCGCGACATCCAACACAACTGCCCCCAAATCCCCCGCCGCCAATGTTACAAAGCCGTCCGGCAACGTTACGCCTTCCGCCGATAACAACGCGGTATCCGGCGTGGCCGTCCCCGTGATCGTGATCATCATTATCGGGGGACTTATGGTCATCGGGTTGGGCATCGCATTCTTGTTGCGGCGAAGATAGCCGGTCGTAATGTCATTGCGAGGAGAGTAACGACGAAGCAATCTTGTACGTGATTGCGGGGACACAAGATTGCCACGCCCTCCGGGCTCGCAATGACGAGGTGATAATAGGGCTGACAATGACATGCCGGTAACCGTGCGCAGTCGAAGCAGCGCCCCGCAATGTGGTATAATTTTCGCTAATTTATGCCGATGTTGTTCCTCTACATCCTTCTCATCGTCGCCTCCTATTTTCTGGGCGCCATACCTTTCATGATCCTCATCGGGCGCATGCGCGGTGTGGACCTCTCGCATGCGCCGGACCTGCATCACGCGCTGTGGTACGACGTCGGCCGTCCCTGGGGCATACTCGGCTTCGTGCTGGATATACTCAAGGGGGTGCTGCCGGTGCTGGCCGGGTTCCTGCTGGGTTTCCCGCTGATCGTCAACGCGCTGGCGGGCCTGGCCGCCCTGTGCGGGCAGATGTGGCCGGTCTTCCGCCGCTTCGACGGCGAGCGCGGCAATACCGTCAGCGTGGGCATTAATTTCACGCTCTGCCTGTGCTACGGCGTGATGCTAATCTTCGTCATCGCGCTGGCCATCGCCATGGCCGGTTTCCTCATCCGCACCGCGCTGCGCTGGAAAGCGAGCGGCAGCAACCTCAACGAGCGCCTGCGCCTGGGAGGCTCCCCCAGCCTGGTCTTCCCTCTGGCCGTTCTCATCGGGTTCGCCTCGTGCCCAGTCAGCTCGGCCCTGCTCGGCCGACCGCTGGATATGACACTGGCCTTCACCGGCGTGGTTGTGCTCATACTAGTCCGCCGTCTCACAGCCGGACTGACGGCCGACCTGCGCGCAACCCGCCGTCCCTGGTCGGTCATCGTCAACAGGCTGCTCTTCGACAGAAGCGAAAGATAGGGCAGCGTGATGTCATTGCGAGGGTGAACCGAAGCTGCGAGCCGAAGGCGCGGCAGGCAGTGACGAAGCAATCT
>JBAZLT010000018.1:0-13511 GCA_041650115.1 Dehalococcoidia bacterium
ATTTCGCCGAGGCCGCCGAGGGGGATTATTCTTAACTTGTGACGGGTCATTGCATTTTAGAAAAGAGTGAGCTGGGCCGGCTTGTCTTTTTCATCCTCCATCTTGCCGGCTTCCGCAAGTACAGCCGGCAGCTTGAGTATGTCGGTTTCTATCACCCGGCGCAGGTTGCCCTGATGCAGCGCCGCCGCCGGATGGTACATGGCGAAACAGATCGAGTTTCCTGAACGCCTGGCGCGCCCATGTACTTTACTGATGCTCTCACCGGGAAAATATTTCGCCATGGAATAACGACCCAGAGTGACTATTACCAGGGGTTTAATCACTTCAAGCTGACGCTCCAGCCACCTGCTGCAGGCCAGGATCTCGCCGGGCAGAGGGTCGCGGTTCTCGGGCGGCCGGCATTTGATTACATTGGCGATGTAGACCTGGTTGCGCTTGTAGCCGATCATGCCGATTAGCTGGTCGAGGTACTGACCCGCCTGGCCGACGAAAGGGCGGCCGGTCTGGTCTTCATGGTAGCCCGGGGCTTCCCCGATGAAAAGCAGCTTGGCGTTTTCAGGCCCCTCGCCCGGCACAACTCTGGTGCGGTGCCGGGAAAGGTCACAATTTTTACAGCGTTCTATTTCCGCGTGAAGTTCAGTCAGGGATGACATCTAATTCGAATGATATCACAGGCCCAGTCTGCGGTCAATTCATTTCAATACTAAAATGAGGCTGCATGCCAGCATTAGCAGCAGCACGATGCAGACGATAACCGGCTGCTTCTCCTTCACCGCGAAGAAATACACAAGCGACAGTATCAGCATGATTGCAGGCAGAAGCAAAATGAAGATCACACCCAGTGTAATAAAAGCCGACGGATCAAGCGTGATAAATCCGTTTATCAGTGAGGGCAAAGGCAGCATCGGAGAAGTGTGCGCTGCGCCGCTCACCAGAAAGAGTATGAGGCCGCATACTATTAATACCAGGCTGGCAGCTATGCCCCAGTGCAGCATCAGGCTGATGCGCCGGTTGAGTCGGTGCAGCTTTTCGTGTCGGCTATCAAACTGGCATTCCAATTTTTCTTCACCCCACTATATTGAGCGCCTTGAGTATCATAAGCACCGCGGTTACGGCAAGGAAAAAGGCGAATATCCACATAAGCCATACGCTGTGCCAACGGTGCGCCAGCGCCGAGCCCAACCTCGCGCCCAGGAATACGCAGATGATGAGCGGCGCCACGACGTAGGGCACAACGTACCCATTGAAGATGTAGATGATCGAGCCGGTCATCGTGGTGAAAGATAGAAGAAGGGCGCTGGTGGCAATGGTGGCCTTGAGCGGCACTTTCATAAATCGGTTCATGACCGGCACATTGATTATGCCACCCCCTATGCCGAGCAGGCTGGAGATCACACCCGCGAAGAACCCGGTCACCAGACCCACAAGGGGGCGATGTACCTGGTAGGCCATCTCATGGTTGACAGCCGAATCATAGTAGCATCCGTCCAGCCACGCATGATGCGCATGCTCCTTTTCGTGCACTACTGCGGCTGCATCGATCTGCTCGCGTGTGAGTTTGCGTTGTCTTCTGGGCATCATCAGATAAGCAACATAAACCATTAGCAGGCCGAAGATGATGGTGAGAACGGGAGAGGACAAACTTGCTGCCAGGTAGGCGCCGACTACGGCGCCCGGGACGAGAGCGCAGGCAAGCAGCAGCCCGAGATGCAGGTTGGTCATATGGCAGCGAATATAGACGCTGGTGGCGGTACATGCATTTATTATAATGGAAATCAGGCTGCTGCCGATGGCGTACTGGATGGGCAGGCCGAGCGCCAGAGTAAGTACGGGAACTATGATGAAGCCGCCGCCCACGCCCAGCATGGATCCCAGAAGGCCGGCGACAAAGCCGGTACCGCCCAGTATCCAGATATTGATGTCGGCCGGCATGGCGAGTGAAAGCATATCACTTTCACCACATCATGGCGAGGTGCTATACGTTGATTCGCGCCGTCTTACAATGTCATTGCGAGTAGCCGAAGGCTACGTAGCAATCTGCTGTCGTCATGTATGTAAACACAGGATTGCTTCGCTACGCTCGCAATGGAGTGACCAATACATGTGCACCTGAAGGTGTATCAATTAGCCTCTTTACTCGCACAATCAATGTTTCAGATGCTATACTTGCGCGGGAATTTATTTATAAAGGAATTGCGATGGCGAGAGCAGATGGACGTGCAAACGATGAGATGAGGCCGGTGAAAATTACGCTGGGCTACCAGGATTACCCGGAGGGATCGGCCCTGATCGAGATAGGAAATACCAGAGTGATATGCGCTGTCAGCGTGGAGGAGAGGGTTCCGCCCTTTCTCAAGGGCCAGGGCACCGGCTGGGTCACAGCCGAGTATGCCATGCTGCCGCGGGCCACACATACCAGGTCGCCCCGCAATCCTGACAGACAACAGGGACGATCACAGGAGATACAGAGGTTGATCGGAAGAAGCCTGCGCGCCTCCGTTGACATGGACTCGCTGGGTGAAAGGACTTTTACCGTTGACTGCGATGTGCTGCAGGCGGATGGCGGGACCCGAACGGCCAGCATCACCGGCGCTTATGTCGCCCTCTTTGTGGCCATCGCAAAACTGAGAAAGCAGGGCATCTACAAGGTGATGCCGGTGAAATGCGCTGTGGCGGCCACCAGCGTAGGCGTGGTGGACAGAGTGAAACTGCTTGATCTCTGTTACGACGAGGACTTCCGCGCGGGCGTTGATTTCAATGTCGTTATGACCGATAAAGGGGAGTTCGTTGAGCTTCAGGGCACGGCTGAGGGCAAGCCGTTCTCCAAGGATACTATTGATGCTCTTATCGCCCTTGCAGATAAAGGAATAAAACAGCTTTTCACAGAACAGAAAAAGGCTTTAGATAGTCTGCGTTAAGGACGCACCTGTCCGCTGCCTTTAATACACCACTTGTAGCTGGAGATTTCTCTCAGGGCCATGGGTCCGCGCGCATGGAATTTCTGTGTGCTGATGCCGATCTCGGCGCCCATTCCGAATTGCGCCCCGTCGGTGAACCGTGTGCTGGCGTTGGCGTAGACACAGGCGGCATCCACCTCGTTCAGGAAGCGCTGAATCGCATTCTCATCTTCGCTGACGATCGCCTCGGAGTGGCCTGAGCCGTAGCGGTCGATATGCTGCAGCGCCTCATCCAGAGAATCCACGACCTTGACGGCCATCACTAGCGACAGGTACTCTCTGCCCCAATCATCATCCTTTGCCGGCTTGAGGCTAAGTCCTCTGATGGATTTGAGTATTTCCAGAGAGCGGTGATCACAGTGCAGTTCAACTTCAGCTTTTGCCAGGTCCGCGGCCATCACAGGAAGAAATTTGGCCGCGATGTCTTTGTGCACCAGTACGCAGTCGAGCGCATTGCAGACCGTGGGACGCTGTACCTTGGCGTTGAACGCTATGTCATTGGCCTTTGCGATATCCGCCTTGCTGTCCACATATAGATGGCAAACGCCGATGCCGCCCGCCACAACCGCCATGGCGGCGTTGTCTCTCACAAGTTTAATCAATGCGGCCCCGCCCCGCGGGATGATAAGGTCGATATACTCCTTCATTTTCAACATGTTATCGACCAGTGCGCGGTCGCCGGATTCGATGAACTGCACGGCTCCCGCCGGTATGCCCGCTTTGTACGCAGCCTCCTGCACGGTGCCGGCCAGCGCGAGATTGGATCGGGCCGATTCCTTTCCACCGCGCAGTATCACGGCATTGCCGGATTTCAGGCAGAGTGCCGATATATCGACCGTAACGTTCGGCCTGCTCTCATAGATAGCGCCGATTACACCCAGCGGCACCCGTATTTTGCTGAGGGCCAGGCCGTTGGGTAGGGTGCGCTCCTCGATGATCTCGCCTACGGGATCGGGAAGCGCTGCGACGGACTTCACGTCATCCGAAATCCCTTTTATCCGTCTGGAGTCGAGCATAAGTCGGTCGAGCATGGCCGCGCTCATACCGCTGGCTTCGGCCTCTTTATAGTCCTTCTCGTTATTGCGGAGGATGAAATCCTCCTTGTCCAGCAAAGCCCTGGCAATAGCCAACAACGCCTCATTTTTCACGGCGGTTGGTGTAAAAGACAGGCGTTTGGAGGCCAGCCTGGCCTGTGCAGCCTTTTCTTTTAATTCGTTTATATCTACCTGCATAGTAATCCCCCTTTCAGACCAGAGCCAGGTTATCACGGTGTATGGCCTCATCACCGTACTCGTGTCCGAGCACATCGGCTATCACGCCCGACTGCTCGCCCTTTATGCGAAGCAGGTCGGCGGAGCTGTAATTGGCTATGCCGCTGCCCACCTTTTTGCCGTCTTTTTCATATATGTCGACCACATCTCCACGATCGAAGCTGCCTTCCACATCAACTACACCGGCGGGCAGCAGGCTTTTCTTTTGCCTGCGCAGCGCGGTGGTGGCGCCCCTGTCTATGAACAGACGTCCCGCGCAGGACAGCCCTGAAAGAAGCCAACGCTGGCGGCTTTCGATCTTGCTTTCACGGGCTGTGAAAAACGTGCCGACACTTTTGCCGGATGCCGCCTCGACTATCACGCGGGAAAGTGAGCCCCCGGCTATGATAACAGGAACGCCCGAGGATGTTGCCAGGCGTGCCGCCTCCAGCTTGGTCACCATTCCGCCCGTGCCGCGTGTGCTGCCCGCGCCGCCGGCCATCTCCTCTATTGTGCTGTCTATCTTATCAACCACCGGTATTAGTTTCGCTTTGCTGTCCTGCTGCGGGTCGGACGTGAAGAGGCCCTCCACATCGGAAAGCAGCACCAGCAGGTCTGCATCCACCAGGTTGGCAACCATGGCCGAGAGGTTATCGTTATCGCCGAACTTCTGCTCGCCCAGCTCGTCGGTGCATACCACGTCGTTCTCATTGACCACGCAGACGACCTTGAGGTCGATCAGGGCCAGAAGCGTGTTGCGCGCATTCAGGTAATGCGCGCGGTCGGTCAGGTCTGATCTTGTCAGCAGCGCCTGCGCCACGTTTATACCGTGCTCCAGGAAGAGGCCGTAGTAGACATTCATCAGTCGGTTCTGACCTACGGAAGCCATGACCTGCTTGAAAGGTATGTCCTTGCGTTTGTTTTTTATACCCAGCAGTTCGCGGCCTGCAGCGACTGCGCCAGATGACACGATAATTATCTCGTGACCTTTGCGGTGCAGCTCTGCAACCTGGCCGGCCAGGTCGGACATGACTTTAAGATCCAGCCTTCCTCCTCCGCCGGTGATCAGGTTGGTGCCGAGCTTTATCACGATGCGTTTGTATTGCATGGTTCATAAATTATATCATTTGCCACGTGATAGTTCGCACAAGGCCGTTCGGACGAAATAAGCAGGCGGTAAATAATGGGTATTAAGCTCAACTTCGATGATGATGGCTGGCAGGAGGTGGAAAAAAACTGGTCTGACTGGTGGGAGGGCCGGCTGGACCGCCCGTTAGTTATGATCCAGACCCTCGATACAACAGTAAATGCCGACCCGGTCGAATTCAACACTGAATTCATGCTGCATAAACCTGTTGCTGAATATATTGGCTACTATCAAAAACGGTTGGAATCAATCCAGTACTCCGGCGATGCTTATCCCTTCTGGCTTCCATATTTAGGCCCGGGCATTGTCTCAGCGTTCCTGGGAGGCCCGGTTAAGCCTTCAGCGGAGCAGTTGACCGTCTGGTTCGGAAATGACAGGCCTGTTGAATATGATGAATTGTGCTTGCATTACGATGAAAACAACCCGTGGTGGAGACGGGTGCTTGATACAACTGCCGCGGCACTGAGCACCTGGGGAGACAAGGTGGTATTGGGTCACACCGATATGGGAGGTGTGATGGACATCCTGGCGTCTTTTCGCACCACGCAGCAGTTGCTTTATGATCTGTATGAATGTCCAGAAGAGGTTAAAAGGTGCTGCCAAGATATTTCCATGCTCTGGCTGCGCTATTACAATGAAGCTTATGAAATTGCCGGGGGGACAGGTAAAGGGGTCACTTTTTGGGCGCCGCTGCTTTGTAAAGGTCGCGGCTATATGCTGCAGTGCGATTTCAGCGCCATGATCTCGCCCAGGATGTTTGAGACATTCGTCCTGGAGGACCTGACCAATCTATGCAACAGCCTTGATTACGCATTCTATCATCTTGATGGGCCTGGAGCGGTCCGTCACCTCGAGATGCTGCTTTCAATCAAATCACTCAGGGGAATCCAGTGGGTGCCCGGATCGGGCTGTCCGGGACATTCAAACTGGCTGCCGCTGTTAAAGAGGATCAGGGATGGAGGGAAATTGTGCCAGATATATGTGAGCCCTCGCAATGCATTGCTCATTGATAAAGAAATCGGCGGCAAAGGATTCGTTTTCTATATCGTGCCCGAAGAGCCCTATACCGATGAGGGATTGAACGAGTATTTCGCTGTCCTGGCAGATCCCCGGTCGTTCCTGCGACAGCTGATAAAACAGGATTAGTTTGACTTTACAAGGCTATACGGCGGGGCTATAATCTTTGCTTGTGTTCGAAATCAACCAGGACCTGATGAGTGTCCTCTCCAGGCTCGCCCCGGTCTGCGCAACTCCAGATTATAGAGCCTACCTGGTAGGCGGTTTTGTGCGTGACTGGCTGGTGGGAAGGGATACAGCCGACCTCGATATCGCCGTAAGCGGCGATTCGCTGGCGATTGCACAGGAGGCCGCCGAGCTTGTGGACGGCCGCTATGTACTGCTGGACGAGGAAAACCGCGTTGGCCGTGTGGTGGTAGCCGGGGAAAACGAGCCATGGCACATAGATATCACGTCGTATGGAGGCGATATCGAGCACGATCTGCTGCGCCGCGATTTCACCGTAAATGCCATGGGGCTCGACCTGGCTGCTTTCGTCAGGGGCGAGATATCGCTGCTTGATCCTGCAGGAGGGGAAGAGGACCTGAAAAAGGGCCTTTTGAAACAGGTCAGCGACAGGATTTTCGACAGCGATCCCTCGCGGCTGATGCGCGCGGTCAGGCTCTCCAGAGAGCTCAATCTTGAGATAGAGCCGATCACCGAGGATACCATCCGCCTGAACAGCAGGCTGGTGGAGAAGGTGCCCAGCGAAAAGGTCAGGGAGGAGCTGCTCAGGATACTGTCTCTGCCCTATGCGGGCAACTCGGTACGCTGCCTCGATGACCTGGAGCTGCTTTGCAGGATAATGCCTGAGATCGAGGCTATGAAGGGCGTCAAGCAGCCGAAAGAGCATTACTGGGATGTTTTCGATCATTCCATTGAATCGATTGCCGCTCTCGAGTATATATTAAGGGAGAGCGACTGGGTTTACGGCAAAGGCAATCTGCTGGAGGCAGTGCCGTGGCGAGAGGAGATTCAGAAGCATTTCGAGGAGGAAATTGCCGGCGGCAGCAGCCGCAGGACATTGCTGAAGTTGGGATTGCTGCTGCACGATATTGCTAAGCCGGAGGATCGAACCGTCGAGGAAAATGGCCGTATCAGGTTCCTGGGTCATACCAAGGACGGCGCGGTTACAGCCGCCGCCATGCTGGGAAGGCTGAGATTCAGCACCGGCGAGATACGCTATGTGGAGAATCTGATTTACCATCATCTTCATCCGGCACAGATGTCCCATGAAGGTCTGCCCACTCACCGTGCCATCTACCGCTTTTTCCGTGACACTGAGGGGTCCGGCATCGATGTTATTTATCTGGCTCTGGCGGACTACCTTGCTGTAGCTGGCCCGCGCGTCGATATCCAGGAGTGGCATATGCATACTGAGCAGGTCAGGTATATAATAGATGTTCATAATAAGCAGGAAAGCGAGATATTGCCGGTACGCCTGCTGACGGGGGATGATTTAATTCAAGAGTTCAGGATGCACCCGGGCAAGGATATCGGCAGGCTGCTCAGGATGGTCAGGGAAGCCCAGGCCGCCGGTGAGATCAGCACCAGAGAGGATGCACTGCAATACGTTAGAAATGCCATCGACAGGGGCGCCTGCTGCGCTGCATGAGTAAGGCAGGTGAACCGGATTTTGATTGAAACATTGCTCAGGAGGGTTAAAGGATAATTGAAGACGAGTGAAATATTGCTGCTTCTGTTCTTAGCCATACTGGTCGGATTCAGCATCTGGGCCATAGTGCCGCTGGAGGGCGACCGTTTCGGCCGCCAGGGTCTTACCCTGGGCCTGGACCTGAAAGGTGGAGCATATCTCGTATATGAAGCCGATCTGTCCAAGAAGGACCCGTCGCAGACCGTGGACCAGGTTATGGACAACGTACTCAATAAAATTGAACGCCGTGCCAATGCATTCGGCGTGAAAGAGCCGATCATACAACGTCAGGGAGAGAACCGCATCCTGGTGCAGTTGCCCGGCGAAAAAAATGTGGATGAGGCCAAGAAGCTGATCGGACAGGTCGCTCTGCTGGAGTTCAAAGAGACCACCACGGACCTGTCGGGACAGCCTCAGACCAATGAGAAGGGCGAGTATGTCTGGACGATCGCCACGGGCATCGGCAGCGACGGGCAGACCAAAGAGTTGACCGGAAAATACCTTAAGCCCAATGCCAGGGTAGAGCTGAAGCCGAATACAAATGAGCCGGAAGTTGCATTCGAGTGGAATGACGAGGGCGCCGTTCTTTTTGAGCAGATCACCCGCCGCAATATCAATAAGCCACTGGGCATATTCCTGGACGGCCAGTTAATCTCGTATCCTACGGTGCGCGCTATAATTAAGAATTCCGGAATTATCGAAGGCATGGATATGAAAGAGGCTCAGAACCTGGCTATACAGCTTAATTCAGGTTCACTCGATGTGCCGCTGAATGTCATTCTGGAGCAAACCGTCGATGCGACGCTGGGAGCCGACTCAATTAAGAAGAGCATCGTGGCAGGCGCCATCGGTCTTATCCTGGTGGCCCTGTTTATGATCCTGTATTACCGCATGGCGGGTCTGGTGGCGACGCTGGCCCTGATTATTTACGGCATTATCCTGACCGCCATCTTCAAACTGATACCGGTCACACTTACCATGGCCGGCATCGCAGCAGCTGTAGTATCCATCGGTATGGCAGTCGATGCCAATATCCTTATCTTCGAGCGTATGAAGGAGGAATTGAGGGCGGGACGTACAATGGGTGCTGCCGTGGACGCCGGCTTCTCCCGCGCCTGGCTGGCTATACGAGACAGCAACGTGACCACGTTTATAGCCTGTATTGTGCTCTACTGGTTCGGCGATACTTTCGGGGCTTTTATGGTCAAGGGCTTTGCACTGACACTGTTCATCGGCGTGGCTTTGAGCATGTTCACTGCCATCACCGTCAGCAGACTGTTCCTCTCTTTAACGGCCAGGGCCGTTAAGAATACCTGGTTATACGGAGTAAAAGCATGATTGACATCGTACGTAACCGCAAGTGGTTTTTCCTGATCTCCATATGTTTGCTTGTCCCGGGTATCATCTCAATGCTGGCTTTCGGCTTCAAACTGGGCATCGATTTCAGCAGCGGTACCGTCATGACCCTGCGCTTCAGCCCTCAGATCGAGCAGGGTGCGCTGCGGCAGCAAATGTCCCAACTGGGGTACGATGACGCCACCATTCAGAAGACGGGCGAAGGCGATTTCCTGGTACGTACCAGGAACATCAATTCAGATGAAAAACTGGCCCTGATCGACGGGCTTGAGAAGGGACTGAATACGGATCTGACTGTCAGAGACTTCGAAACGGTATCACCTGTTGTGGCCAGCGAGGTGGCGCGCAATGCAGCCATCGCTGTGCTGGTGGCATCGTTTTTCATGATACTTTACATTGCCTTCGCCTTTAGAAAAATGCCCAGCCCTTTCAAATGGGGTGTCAGTGCTGTGATCGCTTTACTGCACGACGTGCTGATCGTAATGGGCATCTTTTCCATACTGGGCTGGCTTATCGGTTACCAGGTCGATTCCATGTTCATTGTTGCTATGCTCACGATTGTGGGATTTGCCATCAATAACACCTGCGTGGTCTACGACCGCATACGCGAGAATGTCCGCAAGGGAGTAAGCAAGGATTTCGCCGTTACCGTGAACTCGAGCATATTGGAAACGATCGCCCGCTGTATTAATACCAGTCTTGTGGTAATTTTGACCGGCCTTGCCTTATTCCTTTTCGGCGGAGTTACCATACAGCAGTTCATCATGGCTCTGCTGGTTGGAGTAGTGGTGGGCATCTATGACTCCATATTTGTGGCCGGACCGCTGCTGGTGCTGTGGGACAGGGGTCTAAAAAACGAACCGAAGGCTGCGTAACAACGATGATTCAGACTTATCGATCGCTGGAAATAACAGGGGTGATTTATGGATAGGAACCTATTTATCGGTCTGTGGGCCTTGCTGATGATACCGCTGTCCACGTTCATGGGCATCGCGGGTATGATACTGGGTGTTGCAGTGATCCTCTTACTCGGCATCGGAAGCAAAGAAGGCTGAGAATATCCTGTGTACAAAGCGGATGCGGGGCTACTGCCCCGCATCTTTTATTATATAAGGCTTAATCCTCTATTTTATGAATCTTGCGGATAGATTTAACGAAATCACCGAAATCCCTGGGTGAGTATGACATGGGCGGGGGCCCCAGCGGATCATAAACCTCTGCATGCCCTATCAGCAGCTCGATAGTTGCGGTAACGGAATAGGCCAGTGCAGTATGGTTGTATCCCCCCTCCAGGCTGAATACCAGCCGGTTGCGGCAAAATTGGTCTGAGATGGCTTTGATGATCTTGGTCATACGGGCAAAACCCATAGTGGTGAGTGTCATATTGGATATCGTATCCTGCCAGTGTGCATCGTATCCGGCCGATATCAGCATCAGCTCCGGTTGGAAGCGCCCGGCAACGGGCGCCAGCACCTGGTTGAAAACCTGAAGGTATTCGTTATCTCCCAGACCTGCTTCAAGCGGGATATTCAACGTATATCCCTCTCCCGCACCCCTGCCGATGTCCTCGGCTGCTCCTGTGAACGGGTACCATGGATACTCGTGCGTGGAACAATAAAGGACCTGTGATTCATTGTAGAAAGCCTCCTGGGTGCCGTTGCCGTGATGGACGTCGAAGTCGACGATCAGTATGCGCTTGATATCGTAGTTGGCCAGAGCAAAACGGGCGGCAATGGCGACATTATTGAAGAGGCAGAAGCCCATCTGGTGTGAACGGACGGCATGATGTCCGGGGGGCCTGACCGACGCAAAAACGCTGTCTGCCTTTCCATTCATGACCTGCTCAACCGCCGTCATGACGCCGCCGGCGGCATAAAGGGCTGCCTCCCATGACCCGGGAGAAGCATAGGTATCGGGATCCAGCCATCCGCCCCCGCCGTCAATCTCGGCTTTAAGGCTTCTTATATATTCGCGGTCGTGGACGGCGGCTATCTCATCGACGGTGGCGGCGCGGGGCGCGAACTGCAGAAGCTGTCCCTTTACCGATGTCTTGTCGAGGATTGTGTCTATGGCCTTGAGGCGTTCTTTGTTCTCGACATGATTGCCGGTCTCATGGTGCTGATATATCTCGCTGGTAATGTAGCCGACTGGCATTTGGTTTCAGGCTTCCTTATATAGATTTCCCGGGTGTCTCATCCCTCAGTTGGGGACCCTGCCCTATTACCATCACTCCGCGAAAATAGCGCGAATAAATATCTTTAATAGCCTTCTCCCACTCAAACGATCCTTTGTTTTTTCTCAGCGCAAGGCTGGCGATCTTTATATTGTGCGGGAGTTTGTCGGCGCGGTCGGAACACGGCATCAGCTTTACGCAGGGAAAATCGATGCAGTCGGAGCAGAATTCCAGTCCCTTGCCTTTAGCACATACCCAGGTTGCACACTGCTCACCGATGACAGGACACTGTCCGTCAATAGACCTGCAGCCGGTGCAGGTGGCCTTCTCGGGAGGCCGTTTCAATACCTCACTGAGCCTTTCTCTCAGTTTTTCATCTTTGATCGCCAGGTAGAGAGGACAAAGTCCGCAGTGGATTCCGCAGGGCGCTTCCAACGCATTTTTGTCCATATCGGTCTCCTTTTTAAAATCTTTGCATCGGGGAGCACGCTAATTATATAGCTAATGTTCAATTGTTACGAGGTTTAAGCGCGGCACCCCCAGCGGATCAATACTGTAATTTTTGACCCGCGGATTGACCAGAACGTAGTTTCTATTGAACCAGAGAGGTATGGCAGGCGCCTGGTTGACAATAATCTGCTCCGCCTGGCGGTAAAGCTCCATACGTTTGTCATGGTTCTGTTCAACGGCAGCCTCGTCTATCAGGCGGTCGAATTCGCTGCTGGAGAACCGGCCGTGGTTGTACTCGGTACCGGTATAAAAAAGCGTTTGCAGGAAATTCTGCGGATCGGGGTAATCCGCCACCCAGCCCAGTACGTACATCTCGTCGGCTTCCTGCTGCAGGTTGTAGTGAAACGGGTCGGGCTCAAGCAGCCTTACCGATACTTTCGCCCCCAGGTTTTTTTCCCAATCCTGAACGGCCGCTCCCAGCGACGGATCGACGTCCACTCCTCCCCATCCAAGCACTGTGATGGTGACGGGCGGCAGGCCGGAACCGTACCTGGATTTGGCCAGCAGTTCCCTGGCATAAACGGGGTCGTATTCCAGCCCTTTCAGGTCCTTATTATAACCGGGCATACCCGGCGGCAGTATGCCGTCGGCCCGGCTGGCCATGTCTTTCTCTATTATTCTAATGATGTGGTCCTTGTCCACCGATCGGCAGAAAGCCTGCCTTACGAGAGGATCGTCGAAGGGCGGTTTGGCGGTGTTGAAGCCGATATACTGAAGGCTTAACTCCGGATATATATGTAGCTGATCGTAGAAAGGGCCGGTCCTGTCTGTAACGCGGTCCAGATATAGCTGGCTGATCTCAACCACATCGATTTTTCCCGTCTCGTAAAGGGCCATCGGCACACCGTCCAGCAGCTGGAAGTACAGACGAGCTGTGCCCTTTTTACCGTAATAGTTCTGGCTGGGCTGCAAAATGACAAGCGAGCCCGGATCCCACCTGGCCATCCTGTACGGACCGCTGCCGTTGGGTTTGTACCACCAGGCTGCGCCGTTTTCGACATTTCGCCTGTCCACTACGAAGGACGTGGGGTAAGCCAGCTTGGATAGAAAATATACTTTGGGAGCATCGATGGTAACCGAGAGGGTATGGTCGTCGATAACGGATACGCCGCTCAACTGTTGAGCTTGGCCGGACAGGACCTCGGCTGCGCCGACAATGTCATTGAGGTAGGTTGATGCCGTCTGTGAGCCGGTAGCGGGATTGCAGGCCCTCTCCCAGGAGTATTTAACATCTGAAGCAGTTACCGGTTTACCGTCATGAAAAAGGGCGTCCGGGCGCAGAAAAAAGGTATAAGTTTTACCGTCAGGGCTTACCGTCCAGCGCTCCGCCAGGTCAGGGACCGGCTCAAGCTTGTCATTTAATTTGACCAGCCCGTTGAAGATCTGCATGATGTACAGATGGGACGAC
>JBAZLT010000019.1:0-12621 GCA_041650115.1 Dehalococcoidia bacterium
CAGCGGGTATACTGGGCGCCTCCTGAAGTGACGGGGGAGTATGAGATAACTCTGAAGGTGACCGATGCCGGCGGGAAAGAGGAGATATTCAGCAAAAAGTTCAGGGTAGTCGCCGCTCCGGCTCCGCCGCAGGACAATACGATATATTTAAAGCTCACTCCTCCGATGGCTTTTGCCACTTCAGCATCCACGCAGGTCAGGGGTCTGTCGACATCGGAAATACAGTGTGTCATACCCGGTGATGTTTCGGAATATGTATTTTCCTGGACGGCAGACGCCGGCAAATTGATGGCGGCAGGCCTTGAAGAGGGGAAAGCCAGCAGAGTGGGGTGGATATCGCCCAATCAGGCAGGAAAATACAGGGTCAATGTTATGGTGACCGACAGGGCGGGCAATAGCGCGGCAGGTGAAGTGATTTTTGAAGTGCTCTGCTGCGGGAAAGGCCTCAACTAACTGCTCTATATGAGTTAAAAAGGAAGTAATGATATGGCATTGATTAAGAATACAGTAATAGTCGCGGTTTTAATTGCCGCAGTTGCTGCGGCGTTGTTTGCAGCGGCATCCTGCTCAGCTCCGGCCCCGACCCAACAGACCAACAGGCCTCCGGTTATTCAGCAGATCTCCGGCCTGACAGATTGGTCACCACAGTCGGAAGGCCAGTTGACCTGCGTCGCCTCGGATGAGGACGGCGATCTACTTGAGTATAAGTGGGTCGCCGAAAACGGCACCATAACCGGTCAGGGGCCGACTGTGACATGGATGACGCCGGCAGCCAGAGGTAAGTACAAAATCACGGTAACGGTCAGCGATGGCAAAGGCGGGCAGGCTACCGCTGTTCACGAGGCCAATGTAATTATAAATGCGGATGGCAGCGCCAGTGCGGATGCTCCTGTGGTGTTAAAAATGTCGCTGCCCTCCGGCGAAGTCATCACAGGGGCCAAGCGCATGCGCATCTGGACGGCGACGCCTATCGAGTGTATTGTTGATAGTGCGGACACCAAGAATTTGAAGTTCAAATGGTCGGCAAACAGCGGTAAACTGCAGGCCGCTTCAGGCATGAGCCTCAATGACGGAACTGCCAGTAAAGTAAACTGGATTGCCCCCGGCGTGGGAGGAGAATTCAAGGTGAATGTCATCGTGACGGACGCCAGCGGCAATGAGGCCAAAGGCACTGTGAATTTCGACGTTTTCTGCTGCAGCACTGAATAGCGATGGAACCCAGTAATATTATTTTTCTGGAAAGGCCGTCGCTGCGCCAGCCCGACCTGGTAGCGGCCTTTATCGGCTGGCCCGACGCCGCACAGGTCTCCACCGGCACTGTGTCTTACATGATAAAGAAGCTGCCGGCCGTCAAGTTTGCCGAGATGAAATCCGACGATTATTACGATTTCGATAAAATAAGGCCCTCAATTAATGTCGAGAACGGCATGCTGTGGCCCATCAGCATGCCGGCCAACAATCTTTACTACTGGCATAATCCGGAGGGTCCCCGCGACCTCATAATTTTCAGCGGCATCGAGCCGCAGATGAGGTGGCAGTCGTACGCAGAAGTGATTGCCGACCTGGCGGGTTATTATGATGCGCACCGTGTATACGCTGTCGGTGGGCTGTACGACAGGATCCCGCATACACGGGAGACGCGTATCAGCGGATTGGTCAACGACGAGGCCATGATCGAACTGCTTGAGCTGGCGGGCATCGAGCCGATCAGTTACACAGGGCCCAGCAGCATACATGGGCCGCTGCTGAGCGTATGCGCGATGCGCCGTATACCGGCTGTCAGCATATGGGGACATGTTCCGTTCTATATACGTGCCGAGAGCAATCCCATGGTGTGTCTTGAAACCGTTAAGAAAGTGACTGCTCTGCTGTCCGTCGGGCTGGACCTCGACGATTTGAAGAGATCAGCCGACAGCCTGTGCGGGATATTGGACAGGCTGATCTCTGAAAACGAACAGATGCGCGTTTTCCTGCGGTCGCTGGAAGAGCAGTATGACCTTGATGGAAATGCCACGGGCATCGAGCCCGAAGGATCGCAGCAGATCATAAAGGATATAGAAGACTTCCTGCGGGATAAGCGCCACGAAGACTAGCTGTATATTTGTCAGCCTGAATATATAGTGTATAACCTGATTGATGCACTCGATTGTGGTCGGGCTCAGCCCTCATAATATGCTCAATACTATTTCGCTGCGGGCCATGCAATTGCGGCGTTACATGTTTCGACGATATTTGCCGCCAACCTCATAGAGCGCGCCGGTTATCTGCCCCAGCGAAGCGTAACGAGCAGTTTCCATCATTTGCTCGAAGATATTGCCGCCTTCACGCGCCACCTGCTGAAGTTTTTTCAGCGATTCCCTGGCCCTGGCGGCGTTCTCTTTCTGGAAAGCGCGCAGATTGACTATTTGATCTTGTTTCTCTTCAACGGTCGAGCGGCTGAGAGGGATATCGAACGGAATCAGGTTGCCCTCTCTAGGATTGAGGAAGGTATTGACGCCGATAATAGGCAGCTCGCCTGAATGTTTGCGCTGCTCGTAGAGCATCGACTCGTCCTGTATTTTACCGCGCTGGTATTGAAGCTCCATGCCGCCCAGAACGCCGCCTCGTTTGGATATGCGTTCAAACTCATCCAGGATGGCCTCCTCCACCAGGTCGGTTAACTGCTCCAGTATATAGGAGCCCTGCCAGACATTCTCATTCTTGGTCAATCCGAACTCACGGGTGATGATGAGCTGAATCGCCATGGCACGCCTGACCGATTCCTCGGTAGGAGTGGTTATAGCTTCATCGTAGGAGTTGGTATGCAGAGAATTGCAGTTGTCGTAGAAGGCCAGTATAGCCTGTAATGTGGTGCGGATGTCGTTAAACTGTATCTCCTGTGCGTGCAGCGACCTGCCCGAGGTCTGAATATGGTACTTGAGCTGCTGGCTGCGCTCGTTGCCGCCGTATTTCTCGCGCATGGCCACCGACCAGATGCGGCGCGCCACCCTTCCGATGACCGTGTACTCGGCATCCATGCCGTTGGAGAAGAAGAAGGACAGGTTTGGCGCGAATGAATCGATGGGGAAGCCCCTCGAGAGGTAATACTCTACGTAGGTAAATCCATTGGCCAGCGTGAATGCGACCTGCGTGATGGGATTGGCGCCAGCCTCGGCTATATGGTAGCCGGATATGGAAACCGAATAGTAATTGCGCACGTTGTGATTTATGAAATATTCCTGGATATCCCCCATCATTTTAAGGGCAAACTCGATAGAGAAGATGCAGCTGTTCTGGCCCTGGTCCTCCTTGAGGATATCGGCCTGGACCGTACCGCGGACGTTGGAAAGCGTCTGCGCTTTAATCCGTGCGTGCTCGTCCGGCGTAGGCGGCCTTCCGTGTTGTTCTGCGAACCTGTCAATCTGCTGGTCGATGGCTGCATTGAGGAAGAACGCCAGCATCACGGGCGCCGGGCCGTTGATGGTCATTGAGACCGACGTGTTGGGCGAGCAAAGGTCGAAACCGGCATACAGCTTCTTGATGTCTTCCAGCGTGCATATGGATACGCCGGACTCTCCGATCTTACCGAAAATGTCGGGGCTTTCCTGCGGGTCTTCACCGAACAGTGTAACCGCATCGAAGGCGGTGGACAGGCGTTTGGCCTCGTCGTTCTGTGAAAGGAAATGAAAGCGCGTATTGGTGCGGACAGGCCCTCCCTCCCCGGCGAACTGGCGTTTGGGATCCTCACCCTTTCGCCTGAAGGGAAACACGCCTGCAGTGTAGGGATAGTGCCCCGGCACGTTCTCAAGCATCAGGTACCTGAGCCTCTCGCCATGGTCTTTGAGGTCCGGCACAATGACCCGCGGAATATTTGTTCCGGCCAGCGTGGCATCGGTCAGCTCCACTTTGTATTCCTGGCCGCGAACACTGTAGCGGAAATAATCGCCGCTGTAGGTCCTGCGCAGCTCGTCCCAGCCTGACAATAGTTTGCGGTACTCGGGTTTAAGCTTATCGTGCAATGAAGCAATTTTCTTTTCGACTGCCTCCCGTGCGGTCTCATCTTCGATTTCCGTCAGGGCGGCGCGCAGCTCCTGTATATGACGGGCGATATCCCCCTGCTTGTGCACACTTTTCTTATAATCGCGCACCGCATCGGCAATCTCGCCCAGGTAGCGTATGCGGTCGGGTGGGATGGCGAAGCGGACCGAGCTGGTGTGCGATACCCTGTCCGCCGGTATGTTGCACACAAAGCGCTGGCTGCATTTTTTATCGATGCATTCAAGGAGCCCGGCATACAGACCGTTCACACCCTCATCGTTGTAGCGGGAGGCGATAGTACCATACACCGGCATACTCTCCAGTGATGCATCGAATTTTTCATGTGTGCGCCTCAGCACTCTCCGCACATCGCGCAGGGCATCCTCAGAGCCCTTTTTATCATATTTGTTGAGCACCACAATGTCCGCATAATCCAGCATGTCTATCTTTTCGAGCTGTGTTGGCGCACCGTACTCGGCGGTCATGACATAAAGGCAGACATCGGAAATATCCACTATGGCGGTATCGCCCTGGCCGATGCCGGCGGTCTCCACCAGCACCAGGTCATAGCCGGCAGCCTTCACCACGGCGATGGCGTCTTGTATGACTTCGGGGACCTCGGTTTTTGACCCTCTGGTGGCAAGGGAACGCATATATACATTGCCGCCGTATACGTAGTTCATGCGGATACGGTCTCCCAGAAGTGCGCCCCCTGTGCGGCGTTTGGAAGGATCCGCCGAAAGAACCGCTACTGTCTTGCCTGGGTTGTCTGCCCTGAAGCGCAATACCAGCTCATCCAGCAGTGAACTTTTACCCGAGCCGCCCGTGCCGGTGACTCCCACCACCGGAGCCTTGCTCTGGGCTGCCTTATCTTTCAATATATCGCTGTACTTATGCCACGGATCGACTCCCATCTCTGCCAGGGTGATCATGCGGGCAACCTTGGCGGGTTCTTTTGTGCTGAGCTTGGCGGGCGCCGGAATGGCTGCGCCGCGTTTGGACCTGTCATGTTCGGATGTGATGCCGATAGTGTGGAAGTCGCAGCGCTGCAGCAGGTCGTCTATCATACCAACCAGTCCCATGTTGCGGCCGTCCTCGGGGTCATAGATGCGCTCGATGCCGTAGTCCTGAAGCTCTTTGATCTCGTTGGGACGTATGACACCGCCGCCGCCGCCGAAGATTCTGATGTGCCCCGCTCCCAGCTTATCGAACATGTCCTTCATATATTTGAAGAACTCCATGTGCCCGCCCTGGTAAGAGGAAATGGCTACCGCCTGCACATCCTCCTGCACGGCTGCTTCCACTATCTCGCCTACCGACCGGCTGTGGCCGAGGTGGATGACCTCGGCGCCGCCTGCCTGGATCAGCCTTCGCATAATATTGATGGCAGCATCGTGGCCATCGAACAGGGCGGTTGCGGTAACCACCCTAACGCGGTGTTTAAGCTCATGGCGTGAGTGCTTGCTTTCGCCCATGTCTACCCCTTTATGTTTATGTGAGATTGGCCTAAGGTCTGCAATATTTTAGTCCAAACCGCAGGATTTAACCACATGAAGAATTTATAATCACAGATAATGGGATATATAATTATGATATGCTGTTTGATCGACTTTAACTTTTTACAAGGAGGACAAGCATGGTGGAGATAGTGCGTAAAGTGAAGGTGGGTGATGTCGCGGCTGACTTCACGCTTCCGGATCATAATGGTAATGGCTTCGCCCTCTCTGCGCTGAAGGGCAAACGGGTCCTCCTTTCATTCCATCCGCTAGCCTGGACAGCCGTATGCGCCAGTCAGATGCTTTCGCTGGAGAAGAACTATGAGGTCTTCGAGTCGTTGAACGCTGCGCCTGTCGGCTTGAGCGTCGACCCGGTCCCCTCTAAAAAAGCCTGGGCCGATAGCCTGGGTATCAAGAAAGCACCGCTGCTTTCCGATTTCTGGCCGCATGGAGGCGTGGCCAAACTATTCGACATATTCCGTGAAAAGAACGGTTTTTCCGAAAGGGCCAACATCCTGGTTGATGAGAAAGGTGTGATTGCGCTGTTTAAAACGTACCCGTTGAGCCAGTTGCCGGATATAGATGAGATAATCGCGTTTATAAGGCGAATGCCGTAGAAGTCGGTAGCTTAAATGAATGTATTGCTGTTACAATACCCTGAATGAAGCTGCCGGTCTGCCGGATACAGGAGATATGAGATGAGAAAAATGATGCTGGCGTTGGTTGTAGTCATGATTTTAGCGGCAGGATGCGTGACCGTTGTGACGGCCCCGGCTCCGGCGCCCCAGCCGGAAACCCCCTCTTTGCCTGAGCAGCCGGCAACTGCCGCACCTGCTCCTGAGCCGGTGACGGTGCCGCCGCTGAACCTTCCGGAGGTGGCTGTGTTCAACGTCACTCCAGCCAATATCGCGTCAGGTAAATATGCCACCCTCACCTGGGACGTACGAAACTGCTATGACGTCCAGATTGAACCGGGTCTCACCATCATTCGTACGCAGGGTTCTCAGCCGGTAAATCCGGTGTTTACTACGACATACAGGCTGACGGCGACCAATTCGCAGGGTTCCATAGTTGCTACAACGACCCTGACCGTATCAGGGGAGTCTCCCACGATCGATACGCCGGTTGTCAAATCATTTATTGCGACACCTAATGTGATCCGCAGCGGCGGCTCTTCCATATTGAGCTGGCAGACGGTGAACGGCTCTTCCGTCACCATAGATAAAAACGTCGGGACGGTGGCTGGAGAAGGCAGCACACAGGTGTCACCCAAAACTACCACCACCTATATGTTAACCGTTACCAACCCGGAAGGCGCCCAGTTCCAGACGGTGACGGTCAACGTTAAGTAGCTGAGCCGAACTTTCTCAGCTGGTCCAGCTTGCGGTTGATATCGCTGAAAACATCGGCGCGATCGCTGCGAAAAGCTCGCCGTGACTGTCTCTGCCTTGCCCATTGATCGATAACCGTCAGCCGCAGGTATTTCTCCCTGCCTTTTTCATCGGTTACCACGTGCCTTTTCAGATCCCCTCCCAGCTTAAGTATCCCTTTCTCCATGGCACTGTCGCGGCCCGGATCACAAGCTCCCCATCTACCGAGCCAGACTTCGCAGTCCACATGGTCCCGTTCATCGCCCAGCTCCTCTAGCCGCGCAGGCAGTTGATTTGAGCGGCCCATCCGATTCCACAGTGCGCTATCCGCTTTAATACGATATACTCGATAGCGTGCAGGTATGCCCGACGACCTGAGCATGGCGACCAGCAGGTTGGTCTTACCGGAGCACATGCCCCAGCCTTTTTTCAAAATAGCGGAAGACTTTAAATCCCAGTCTTCGAATCCGTAGGGCAGCTCCTTAACATAGGCAAAAATCTTTTCGAATCTCGACCGGCGTGTCTTGCAGCCGGCGGTAATCTCAAGCACTTTTTGCTTTATCAGGGGGCTGGTGTCGAAATCGCAGAGTTCGCTTGGCTGCAGATAGAGGTTTCGGTTGAATGGCATGCGCTATGTCCTTATCTCAACTATTTTATTGCGGCCGCTCAAACCGCTGGTAATGCGCACCTGCGATCTGGTAACCCTGAAGTGCTCTGCTACAAGCTTGATAACCGCCTCGTTGGCCTTGCCTTCCTTCGGCTGCGCCTTAACTCTGACCAGGTAACCTTCGTCTGTTTTCACGATCTCTTCTCTGGAAGATCGCGGGATCACTTTAATGCCTATTTTCAAATTGACACCTCTCCCCAGAGAGTGCCCTGTCTGCGCTTCTTCGACCTGCTGATAAAAGAGGGGCCTGAAACACCTGTTCGGCCGAGTAGGCGTGTCCACGAGATTGTATTGGTGATATCGCTGCAGTTCCTGGTGTAAACGCGGATATAATTATCGGTTAAACCTGAGAAAACCTGAGATCCCGGGCGTACCTCGTTTTCCCATAGAACCTCCCTGGTCCGGCCGATGAAACGCCCGGCGAATTCATCGGCTGAGGTGGCGGCCAGTTCCAGCATGATACCGCTGCGTTGTCTTTTGATGTGTTCATTCACCTTCTCAGCCATGTGCGCCGCCGCCGTACCAGGCCTGGAGGAGTATGGGAATATATGCAGCGCGGAAAACTGCATGCGGCGGCAGAATTCGAGGCTGGTTTGAAAGCTCTCATCGGATTCGCCGGGAAATCCCACAATAATATCGGTTGTCACCGAGGCATCGGGGACTATTGCGCGCACCATGTCCACAGATTGCCTGAAGCTGTCCGTCGAGTAGCGCCTGCCCATCAGCCTGAGCACTTTATCGCTGCCGCTCTGCAGGGCAATGTGGAAATGACGGCACAGCCGTTTGTCCTGCCACAGGGCCAGCAGTTCCGGTGTTATGTCCATGGGCTGCAGCGAGGTGAGGTGCAATCTTGCGACGGCCGTTTCACACAGAATGCGCCTGATCAGGTCTATCAATGCGAGGCCGTTGCTTGAGTAAGAGCCGATCTCCGTGCCCGTCAGGACGATCTCTCTATACCCGTCCGCCACTCTTGAACGGATTACATCTATCACTGTGGCGGGGTTCACACTATATTTTAGCGGACGGACCAGCGGCACAATGCAATATGAACAGAACTTATCGCAGCCGTCCTGTATCTTGATGAAGCTTCGTACTCTTTCCAATCCCCGCGCTGCGGCGCGGGACGGTCTCTGCAAAGGCCGGGCCGCCGGCGAATCCGCCAGCGCGGCTTTATCACGGTTGCCGCAGACTACATCGGCTCCGCAGTCGATGAGATCATTTCCGGCCCTCTCAGCATAGCAACCTGTGACGATGATGGTTGATGCCGGATTGAGCGAACGCAGCATCCTCACAAGATGGCGTGATTTCGCGTCAGCCGCCTGGGTGACGCTGCACGTGTTGACGACTATTACGTCGGCGATATTGCCGCTGACAACAGACAGGCCGCGTGTTAGAAAGTCCATAGCCAGCGCCTCCGATTCGGCCTGATTCAATTTGCAGCCAAGGGTGTGTATGGCGGCGGTGCTTCTCTCTGACATATCTACTGCGGAATTATATGTACGTACGCCGATCAGCGTCAAACCGGTTTTTGTTTCCCGGCAGGCTGTCTGCGCGGGCCGTCCCTGCTACATCGACAATTTCTTGTAAAGCATGGGAAGGCGGTGGGGAAGCGTCTCTATATCATCCAGGACTTCGTAGCCTATGTCGTTGCACATCGTCCGCAGGTAATCGTTGCCGGCGGAATCGACGGTCAGGCAGAACGGAATGATGTTTTTCTGGGACGCTTCTATCAGGGCCATCTTGGTATCGTGGATGGCATATTCTTTATCGTCATCGTCGTATCCGTACAGGGAATCCTGAGGATAGCCGTCGCTGACCAGGAAAAGCAGTTTCAACGTGTTTCCGCAGGCATCCAGCCTGGAAATTGTGTGGCGTATGGCCGGTCCCATACGGGTGCCGTGAATTGGTGCTATCTGGTCGACCCGGCGTTTGATCCTCTCGCCGAAAGATTCGTTGAGGTCCTTGATGACCAGGAATTGAACGTTGGAACGGCCATGTCCGGAGAAACCGTATATGCCGTAATTATCTCCCAGCGTCTCAATGGCATGGCAGAGCAGTACGATGCTCTCTTTCTCGAGGTCTATGATGCGGCGGCGGGGCTGCATCACGAATTTCATGAAATCATACTTAAACGACTCCTCGTACTGCATGGTCGGATGGTTCTTGTTTATCAGGTCGGCTGTCGAGCCGCTCATATCCAGCAGAAATGCCACGGCCACATCGCGCTGGATTTTTTTCTTCCTGGTATAGACTTTACCTGTGGGGGTGTGCCCCGCACGTTTGTCTACCAGTTCGCCGATCACCAGGTCCAGATCGAACTCGTCACCATCTTCCAGGTTTTTGGCCTTGTAGAGCATCTCGGCGGGCAGCCTCTCAAATTGGCGCTTGATTTCGGCCACCAGCGGCCTTCGGGTCTCCAGCGTTTTATCGTAAAAGTAGCTGCTGCCCTCTCCCAGCGTCTTCTCCCTGACACAGCACCAGGAGCCTATATAACGGTTTTCCCTGAAATCCCATTCATCATAAAAAGAGAGCCGTTCATCAGCTTCGGCCGGTGCGGGTTTTGTCGCATCTGTCGGCCGGTAGCGGTCGACCTGCGTGTATTTATCATTCGAGAACTGGTACACGTGCACTCCACGGGGGATGGAGGCTGATGACAGGCCGCTGCCGGGCAGGGATTTGACGTCTTTGATATCGGTGATGCCGACTTTCTGGTCGGCCAGCTTCTGCATGTCTTCGGCGGACATGGGCATGGTGGACTTCTGGCCGGTGTGGGCCTTTATCTCAAGATCGAGCTTTATCTTGTCCGTCTGGAAATTGCCCATGAACTCCTGGCCTTCGAGGTCCGATGCATTGGGCTCCCTGCTCTCCGATCCATATCCGCCCGCGCCTGAAGCCAGCGCTTTTTTGGGTACCGTCAGTGCAATCTGATAGATGCGAATGGCGGCCTCGGCCGAGTCTTCCACGTCTGCTGTAGAAGTGCATAGCATGTCCAGTACGTCTTTGGCACCGTTCAGCGGCTCATACAGCGCTTCTTCATCGATGGCCAGGATGGCATCGATCTCCAGACCCTCCAGCAGTTCAATGAAGGCGCGCCGCAGAGTAATGCCCGACAGGCGGGCCAGGGCGAGCAGGTTATACTCCTGCATGCGGCGGTAGCTCCGCCTGAGTCCCGGATAGTGATACTTGGCCAGGTAATTAATACGCACATTCTCAACAGCCACAAAGACCTGCATGGCCAGCCTGGGATCATCGAAAAGAGCGAAGTATTTTGCGAAAGGGGAGCTGCCGTGTCCGGTCTCGCCCTTCAACTGATAGCGCAGATCTTCAAAGATAGTCGATTCCTTGTCGAAATCGAAATTGAAGGAATCAAATTCGCTGTGCGCGATCTGTTGTGTAACCACTGATTTATACCAGCTGAAATTGTCGGCGTAGCTGGTATATTCCATGAAAGAGGCCGGTATCAGCACGTTGATATGACCGTCGGGAGGATCGCCGGATGCCAGCTGGTTCCACCAGGTATTGCGCAGGGATGCAGGAGGCCCCTTGGCGGATGTAAAATCCACCTCTTTGCCGGTCAGTGCCCTGCAGTAAACCTGCAACAGGGGTTCGATCGAGGCGAATTCTATGCCGTGGTAATTGTTGACTGTCTCCGGCTCAGGCTGTTTGATTTGATCATTAGCCCTGCTCATATCTCATGGACCTTTTATTCAAATATGGCTGTTACGACTTCCTTGAGCGATTTCTGCACCTCTGCATCATCCGTGATCGACCAGACGGCAGCCACTTCGCAGGCCCGCCTGGCGGGGATACCCTGACGGATCATACGGGCAGCATATATGAGCAGACGGGTGCTGATGACCTCTGAAAGGTCCTGCTCCTTGAGGTTGCGGATCTTCTCTCCCAGCTGGGCCAGCCGGCCTGCCGTGTCGTCATCCACACCGGCTTCGTGTGCGATAATCTTCGTCTCAATGCTTCTGGGAGGGTGTGTGAACTCAATGGCGATGAAGCGCTGCCTTGTGCTGTGCTTGAGGTTCTTCAGTATGCTCTGATAGCCCGGGTTGTATGATATGACCAGTATGAAGCTGTCGCTGGCTTCCAGCATCTCCCCCTTTTTCTCGATGTACAATGAGCGGCGGTGGTCTGCCAGCGGATGTATAAGCACGATGGTGTCCTTGCGGGCTTCCACCACCTCGTCCAGGTAACAGATACCGCCGCTCTTCACGGCACGGGTCAGGGGGCCGTCCACCCAGCGGGTAGTATCTCCTTCCAGCAGGTACTTCCCCACCAGGTCGCTGGCGGTCAGGTCTTCATGGCAGGCGATAGTAATCAAGGGAATGCCATCCCGCTGCGCGTTGGAGCCTTTGCGCTTGTGTTCCTTCTGGCTCATGCGGTAAGTCATATACTCGAGGAAACGGGTCTTACCGCAGCCTGTCGGGCCTTTGAGCAATACAGGTATGCGCTCGGCATAGGCCGCTTCGAAAAGAGCCACCTCATCTTTAAGGGGGAGGTAGAATGGCTCCTCCGTTATGTAGTATTCCTCGATGATATGCGACTTGTAATCATGTCGTCTGGTTTTATGAGGCATGGGTCTGCTCCGGTTGTTTAATTCAGGCTCCAGGTGATAATTCTATGACTTGCAGCCGAAGTTGGCAATTTATCACGATTGGGAGAGATGGAATCGTGGGATTGAAGACGGCGGCGCCCGCCTAGTGGCCGCCTCTTCCTGTGACGTCTTTCCTGCCGATAATGCCGCCCTTGTTCTCCGTGGGTGGAGACGGGGGCGTCTGCCGAATAAGGCGTCCCTTGTAGTCAATGGGAGGGTTAGGATTGAATGTATGGTGTTCGACGATACGCACGGGTTTCACTATATTGGCGGGATTCCCGCTCCGTGCTGCCGGGGATTCCCTGATGGTGTGATGAATTATCCCGGGTTCAGGGTTGGTGTATCCCGCGCCCGCTTGAGCCTTGCGATAGCCCGGGCTGTTTTCAATTGTATGGTGTATGCTCCCGGGCTGTTGCGGCCCGCTGCATTGCGGCATTTGCCGCAGTGTGTGGTGAATGGTCTCGCCGG
>JBAZLT010000020.1:0-12402 GCA_041650115.1 Dehalococcoidia bacterium
ACAGCCCCCTTGATGGTCACGTCTTTTACTCCCTTGATAAAGCGGGGCAGGCTTACCGGCTCGGCGTGTCCTGTGTAGCAGACCTCCAGCTTTCCCAGGGGAGGCATAAACTCGACCACCTCCGGCTCCGACAGCCCCTTAACGTTGACCCAGTCGCCGTTGATGTACATGGGGACTTCCCCAGAGGTGATATGGAACCAGTGTATCATAGCAGCGGGGCCGGCCGGATCTGTGGCGCTTTCCGCCCAGTAAAGCCTTATCTCATCTACTTTATCGAGCTTGTCGGACCCGTACCTGGCCATAATATTTGTCACTCCAGGGCTGGCCCCGCATCCGACGATAACGGTCACGCCGGCTTTTTGTGCGGCGGAATCCATTTTCAGCGAGGCCAGGGTGGCGTCGAAGTCATCATCGATATCGACCATATTGACGCGGGCGGCGATGCCGGCCTCAATTATCTTGGTAGCGTACCTGTAATACGGCCCGACCGCACTGACCACAGCATCCACCTTTTTCATTTCGCTTATCAGGCCGGCGGAGTCGTCAACATTGACTACTGCCGTATCGATTCTTGATCCCAGACGCTGGGATAATTTGGCCAATTTGCCGGCTGCGGCATCGGCTACGGTTATTTTGGTATCGCCACGGGAGAGAAGTTGATTCACAATCTCCTCGCCCATATGTCCTGCACCGCCCAGCACCAGAATACGCATTTGTCTACCTCCCCTTGATTATTTTTGGAATGGTAAATCGAAAACCGGTAGGTCGCTGTTCAAAACGGATAGGGATAGCTATTCCTGGGCTGAAACTCCTTTAAGTATGATATCCGTGACAAGCTCGGTGTACTCCTTCAGCGAGTACCTGTGACTGTAATACCAGCGTCTGAGACACCACGTGTCACAGAGCACGATAATGGAGTGCGCCTGGACGTCAAGGTCCCTGATTTTAAAATCTCCCGAGCGAACGCCCCAGGTAAGGATTGATTTGAGCATATCCGCCAGCTGAATCTCCTGGGACAACAACCTGCCGAGCTTCTCAGGCTTGAGGTTTTTTGATTCCTGGTGCCAGAAAACGATGACATCCTGCAGCTCGTCGCAGTACTTGAGATACATCTCTATTGCCCTGCTGAGCGCCTCCCTGGGCGGTACATGCTGCAGTGTCGGTAAAGCTTCACTGGTGAATTTGGACATCGATTCCGTGACCGAGTCGAGATAAAGCGAAAGGATATTCTCCTTGGAACCCACATAGTGATACAGCGTGGCCAGATTCATATCACACTCCGCAGCAATATCTCTGACCGACGTGCCCGGATAACCCTTTTTTATAAATAACGCCGCGGTCTTATTGACGATCTCCATCTTGCGCTTGTGTCTCTTCACCGGCATGCCGCTGCCGGAGGTTCTCTTCCTTTCCGATTTCATTGCCACCTCATAAAGAAATTGTTTATCGGTCGCTTGATAGTTTATTACGCGGATGAATGTTTGTCAAGCAAATGACTCTAATCACGGCTGATACGTATTGAAGCGCAGGTATTGACATACGTTAACTGTACTGGTAATATATGCATGAAAATCAATCGCTTGATAAACAAAATCACGGGAAAATATTGAGGCTTATTACCTTTATTAACAACGGAACGGACAAAAATCATTATCAGGGGAGGTAACGTGTGGAACAGTCAGTTTTGAAGAGGAACATAGGGTTGCTGGGGGCGATAGCTTTAATAACCGGAACGGTTGTCGGATCTTCAATATTTATATTGTTGCCCTCGCTGGCGGGATTGGCGGGTCCCAGTGTCTGGATAGCCTATGCTCTTGGTGTGATACCCGCCCTTTTCACCATTCTCTATCAGATGCAGTTGACGGGCACATTGCCGGTTACGGGCGCCAACTACGTATCGGTGACCAGGATGCTGTCGCCGTTCTGGGGAAGTATTTGTTCCATCGCCGGCGCCGTGGCGATTATAACAGCCAATGTTTTTGTGGCAGTCGGCTTTGCCAAGATCATCTGTGTATCGGTACCAGTGGTCCCTGAGCTGGCATGGTCGATCGGTCTGGTAGCGATATTTGCTGTGATTAACTACTTCGGTATCTCGCTATCAACCAAGATTCAGGCGCTGATGTTTGCGCTATTTATTCTGGGCATACTGGTCTTCGGAATCGGCGGAGTAGCGAATGCCAATCCGGCCAATCTTATACCGCTTTTCCCCAACGGGGTATTGCCGTTCATTCTGGTGATTGTCGTGGCCTCGGTGGGGTGGATCGGTTTCATCGCTCTGGCTGAGATAGGTGGAGAGATAAAGAACCCGCGTCGCACCATACCCCGCGCATTAATAATCTCGCTGTTTATAATTCTAATTCTCTACATGCTCCAGTCTTTTGCCCTGGTGGCTACCATGCCCTGGGATCAGGCAGGTAAAGCCGGGAGCGATGCAATCTGGATTGACGCCGCAACATTTCTTTCACCGCCTCTGGTGATCCTGCTGTATGTCGCTTTCGCCTGTGCCGTGCTGACGACAATCAACGGCCTGACTATGTCAGGAGCCCGCACCTTCGTGGCCTGGGCCCGTGACGGTCTGATCCCGCAGTCTGTGGCTAAAATCGATAAGAAGTACTCCACACCAGGTATTGCCATAGCACTAGTATTCGTATTGGAATTAATCGGTATACTGGTTGCCGCCGGCATCGAACAATATGCGCTGGCTCAGGTGCTGGCGATCATGGTGGTACAGATACTGGGCGCTACCGCCGTACTGATGATGCCTAAAAAAATACCGGAGCTGTATAGTAAAGGTATTTTTCAGTTCAATAAATTCTGGAGATGGTTCATCTGGATCGGCTGCATAGTGATCTTCTCTCTTATGTTTCTCTTCGGTATAGTGCTTGATATGCTGGACGATAAAGGCGACATCACTAAAACACCGTATACAATAATCGTCCTGGTGGGAATACTTCTCCTGGGGACTGTATGGTGGTTCATCAGAAAGGCATATTTCGGGAGTAAAGGTATAGATCTGAGCGAGCGTATGAGAAGTACTTCCGGCGCCTCGGTGAAGGAGGCGCAGGAATAAAGGATTTGTAGATCCGTTGATCACGTGTCATCTGAAGGCACGAAGTGCCGTGGCGATCTTGTCTGCTTTGCCTGGCTACGCTCGCAATGACATGTGCGGATCTATACTAATTTGAAGACCGGACGGGCTATCTCGCCCGCCGAGTACTTATCCCCGGCGAAGACGGCTGTGGACTCCAGGCGCACCTTCTTGCCCATGATGCTCATGCCGGCCTCCTCCGGCTTGATACCGGCAAGGTTTCCCATGATCCAGGGGCCCTCGTCCAGCTCTACGATCACCACGATGTAGGGCACCTCGGACTCCCTCCCCTCGGCAGCCACATAGTTGACCGTGAAGGTCTGTATGGCGCCGCTGCCCTTCAATTCCATGGTTTCCAGCCGGTTGCCGCCGCATTTTGCGCAGATCAGCCGGGGCTGCGCCGACACCTCCCCGCAGCTGCCGCATTTGAGTCCGCTCAGCCTGCCCTGTTTAAGGTTCTCGTTATATTCCTTAAAAGTGAGTTTAGCTTCCACTTCAGTGCTCCCTTAAGTTTATATTACCAGCCGCGCCTGAGTATCATGTTGCACAGCGTGCCGCCGTCCCCTCCCAGGGTATCGGTCATTCCGACTTTAACCCCCTCCACCTGGCGCTCACCGCATTCCCCGCGTAGCTGTCTGACGATCTCGTAAGCCTGGGCCGCGCCCGTGGCGCCCACGGGGTGCCCTTTGGCTTTGAGGCCGCCCGAGGGATTGAGCGCTATCCTGCCGCCGATCTTTGTCTCGCCCTTTTCCACCGCCCGCCCCGCTGTCCCGTAGGGGAAGAAGCCCAGCCCCTCCAGGGCGATCAGCGCGGCGATGCTGAAGCAGTCGTGCAGCTCGACCACGCCGATGTCCTTCGGCCCCAGGCCGGACATTTTATAGGATTGCTGTGCCGCCAGCTCGCGGGACCTTATGCGCGGCAGGAACTCCTTCTGGCTGAGCAGGTTGCCTGCGGATGCCTGCCCCACGCCGGCGATCAGCACCGGCTTTTTGGTCAGCTTCCTGGCCGCCTCCTCCGAGGCTATTATCAAAGCCGCCGCGCCGTCTGTGAAGGGGCAGCAGTCGGCCAGCTGCAGGGGAGAGGACACAACGGGGCTTTTGCGGGCATCTTCCAGAGTCAACTCCTTCTGAAATTGCGCTTTGGGATTGCGCGCCCCGTAGTAGTGCGAGTTTATCGAAACCTGGTAAAGCTGGTTTTTAAGGGTTTCCAGCGGTATGTCGTAGCGCTTGGCGTAGAGGTGGGCCAGCATGGCGAAGACGCCGGGAAAGGTCACACCCGCGGCGTACTCATAGCGGCTGTCGCTGGCCATGGCGAAGGTGCGCGTGGCCAGCGGCGTGCCCATCTTGGTGGCGCACTCCGCCCCTCCGGCCAGTACGATATCGAACTGCCCCGAGGCCACCCAGATGAAGGCGTCGCGGATGGCGGCCGAGGCCGAAGCGCAGGCGTTCTCATACCTGTTGGCCGGTATGCCGGCCAGCCCCAGGTAGTCCGCTGTGAAGGCCTGCACATGCGCCTGCCCCTCCTCGAAATCGCCCATGAAATTGCCCATGAACAGGGCCTGCACCTGTTTGGGTTTGATGCCGCATTCGTTAATGGCCTCCGTAGCAGCGTCGCCGAACAACTCGATTGCCGTCCTGGGCTGCTTGCCTGTGAATCTGGTCATGCCGGCGCTCGCGATCACCACTTTGCGCATGTGAATCCCTCCTTTTTTAATGTTCAGACCGGTTGGAAAAACGCTCTATTCTAACGCCTGCGACAGGGCGCTTGCCATTTCTGCTATAGCCTGCCCCGCCTGCGGTAGCAGCCCGGTGAAGGACAGGAATCCGTGTATCATACCACTGTACCTGTGCAATTTACAGGGTATGCCCGCATCCGATAGCCGGGCGGCATAGGCTTCGCCCTCACTCATCAGCGGATCGAACTGCGCCGTTATCACCAGCCCAGGAGGCAGCCCCCTCACATCTTTGGCCAGCAACGGCGAGACATAAGGATTAAATATATCGTCGGGCTTATTGATATAAAGCGGGATGACCTGTTCGATGACTTTTTTCGTAAGATAGTAGCCCTTGCCGTTGAGGTGGTAGGATTCCCTGTCCAGGTTCGAGGCGTCCACTGCAGGGTAGGCCAGCGCCTGGAAACGAACCGGCGGACCTCCACGGTCCCGCGTGACCAGACATACAGCGGCGGCCAGGTTTGCGCCGGCGCTGTCGCCCGCCACAGCCAGGCGGGCGCGATAGCCTCCGAATGAACCAGCCTTCTGGTGAATCCACTCAAGGGCCGCATAAACGTCCTCCAGTCCCGCGGGGAATTTATTTTCCGGCGCCAGCCGGTAGCCCACCGACACGACGATAGCTCCGGCCAGGTTGGCCAGCTTGCGACAGACGTTGTCGTGCGTCGCAATGCTTCCCACTACCCAGCCGCCCCCATGGATATAGAGCACCAGCGGTAGCTCGTCCCTGTCGCACGGCCTGTAGATCCTGACCGGCAGCCCTTCGCGTACGTTTACATCGAAAGTGCTGTATATTTTTTCGCTGCGACCGGCCGCCAGGCGGCTGTCCCGTTCAATAATGCGGCGGTTGGCTTCAGGTGTGATGCGTGGGTTATAGAATTCCTTGCGGAGCAGATGCATACCGGCCAGCATCAGGGCGATGCGGGTGTCCAGCTTTCTTTTTTCACTCATGTGCGTATCGATTAGGAAAGGCTGCGGTGTATGGGTCAGCCTTCAATGTGCTACTATTATAGTATATGGTTACAATCACCCGCACTCTGCTTACCCGACGCCGATAATTTTCCAAAGGAGCATCCCCTTGTCCACAAAATTCCGTGAAGATATTAGAAATATAGCTATTGTTGCCCATGTCGACCATGGCAAGACCAGCCTGGTGGACGCACTGCTCAAGCAGAGCAAGGTGTTCCGCGATAACCAGCAGGTGGGTGAGCTGATACTGGACCGCAATGCGCTGGAGCGCGAGAAAGGCATCACCATACTGGCCAAGAACACTGCTGTTATGTACCGCGGCGTGAAGATCAACATCATAGACACCCCGGGCCATGCCGATTTCAGCGGCGAGGTGGAGC
The DNA here is from genome assembly GCA_041650115.1 of Dehalococcoidia bacterium. Classification (GTDB taxonomy): domain Bacteria; phylum Chloroflexota; class Dehalococcoidia; order GIF9; family UBA5629; genus CAIMUM01. Next base: position 6,167 of record JBAZLT010000020.1, read on the forward strand.
GTGTGGTCAATATGGCCGACGGCTGCCTGCTGCTGGTCGATTCGGTGGAGGGGCCCATGCCGCAGACCCGTTTCGTGCTGAAGCAGGCTTTCGATAAAGGCCTGAAGCCCATCGTAGTTATCAACAAGATAGACCGGGAGAACGCCCGTATAGCCGAGGTGGTCAGCCTGACACAGGACCTGTTCCTGGAGCTTGCCACCGATGCCGGCCAGCTCGACTTCCCGGTCCTGTATGCCAGCGCCCGCAACGGGACCTGCACGACGGATCCTGCCGTGGAGGGTGTCGACATGGCGCCCCTTTTCGAGGCCATACTCAGGCAGGTGCCCCCGCCCGAGGTGGACGAGGGCCCCTTCCGCATGCTGGTATCCAACCTGGATTACGACAGCTATAAAGGACGCTACGCCATCGGGCGCATATTAAGGGGCAGCGTCAGGCCCAAAGATACGCTGGCGGTCATCGGCGCCGATGGCTCCGCACGTAAATACGAGATCACCGATGTCTTTACTTTCATGGGGCTTAACAGGCTGGCGGTCGAGGAGGCCTCCGCCGGCGAGATCGTCTCGCTGACCGGCCTGCAGGAGGTCAGCATCGGGGACAGCGTGGTTGATCCAGAATATCCCGAGCCCCTGCCCCGCATCGCGATCGGTGAACCCACCGTCAAGATGACCTTTGGCGTCAATGCCTCGCCCTTTGCCGGGCGGGAGGGAAAATATTGCACTTCGCGCCAGCTGCGTGAACGGCTGTATCGCGAGCTGGAGACCAATATCAGCCTGCGCGTGGAGGACACCGACAGCCCCGACCTCTTCCTGGTATCGGGCCGGGGAGAGTTGCATCTGGCCATACTGGTGGAGACCATGCGACGCCAGGACTACGAGTTCGAGATATCACGTCCCGAGGCCATAACTAAAGAGATAGCCGGCAGGCTGCATGAGCCGGTGGAGCAGCTTATCCTGGATACGCGCGAGGATTATATAGGCACGCTGACCGAGATGCTCAGCAAACGACTGGGCAGGATGACCAATATGTTTAACGACGGGCACGGCAACCTGCGTATGGAGTATAGCATTCCTACCCGCGGCCTGATCGGCTTCCGCAGCGCTTACCTGACGGCCACCCGCGGCGAGGGTATAATGAATACCCTGTTCCTGGGCTATGAACCTTATGCCGGGGAGATAGCCTCGACACGCAGCGGAGCGCTGGTGGCGGCAGAGGATGGAGTGGCGGTGACCTACGGCCTGAATAATGCGCAGGAGCGCGGTATTACATTCATCGAGCCGGGGACGCCCGTTTACGAGGGCATGGTAGTGGGCATGAACTCGCGGCCCACCGACCTGGCGGTCAACGTCTGCAAGGAGAAGAAACAGACTAATATCCGCGCCTCCACGGCGGATATCGCGGTCAGGTTGACCCCTCCGCTTAAAATGAGCCTGGAGGAGTCGATGGACTTCATCAACGCCGATGAGCTGGTGGAGGTCACGCCAAAGAATATCCGGCTGCGCAAACGGCTGCTCACTATGAATGAGCGTTTCAGGGCCAAAAAGGCCGCGGAGCGGACGGCGCAGGAATAGTTGATAACGGGCGCACCTGAAGCAATACCCATTGAAGTAAATTGGGAGGTATGATGAAATGCGAACAATTCATATTCTGGCTTGTATAGTCTTTTTCATAGGGGCGTTTCTGGCCTGTGGATCCCAACCGGAGCAGGCTGCGCCCGCTTTGCGCACACGTGCCGAGGCCATACCGGCGGGCGCGGTCAAAGTATCGCCGGCCACCGACGCCCATCCACCGATGCTGCATTCGGATGAATTCGATCAACCGGTGCCGCTGGGCAGTGGCGTCAACTCGGCCGGCGGCGAGGATTCGGCCTTCGTCCTTCCCGACGGAAGCATGATATATTTCTTCTTCACGCCGAATGTGGGCATACCGGCGGAGAAGCAGCTGTTTGACGGCGTGACCGGTATCTGGGTCTCGAAAAAGAGCGCGGGGACCTGGCAGCAGGCGGAGCGGGTTGTGCTGCGGGATAAGAACCAGCTCGCCCTGGATGGCGCAGCATTCGTTCAGGGCAACACCATGTGGTTTGCTTCCGCGCGCCAGGGAAACTTAAGGGGCATGGACATGTGGACCGCGACCTACAGGGACGGGAAATGGGGCGGCTTTACCAATGCGGGCGAGAAACTGAACCTGCAATACGAGATCGGCGAGATGCATATCACGGCGGACGGTAAGAGCATGTATTTTCACTCACCCCGCGCCGGCGGCCAGGGAGGTTACGATATCTGGCTAACCTCTATGAAAGACGGCCAGTGGCAGCAGCCGGTCAACGTGACCGAAGTCAATTCGGACGGGACCGACGGCTGGCCTTTTCTGACTCAGGACGGGAACGAGCTGTGGTTTACGCGCACATACATGGGCACCCCGGCCATCTACAGGACTGAAAAATCCGGTGGTAAATGGGGTGAGCCGGAGATGATCGTCTCACAGTTCGCCGCCGAGCCGTCGCTGGACAATAACGGCAACCTCTATTTCACCCACCACTTTTTCAAGGACAACAAGATGATAGAGGCCGATATCTATATGGCGCCGCGCAAAGCCCGTTAAACTTTAGCTCCACCACTCGGGGAACATGGCCTTTTTCTGGGCTGAATCGTGGCCGAAGATGACCTTTGCCTCGTACAGGCCGGCAATGCGCCTGATTTTCTCCACGCTTTTCACATAGTCATCCAGGTTGATCGCCGCGCCGGGCAGCCTGGCCGGCGGCCCGTAGCTCTCGGCGGTGTAAACTGCATCGCTGGCTATGATCAGGTCGCCGCTCTTTGTCTCGATCCTGGCGCCCATCTCACCCGGTGCGTGGCCGGGGAGGAAGAGAAGGTGTATGCCGGGCAGCAGGTCGTAGTCACCGTCGATAACCACCCAGTTCAGGTCCGAGAACTGGAAGTCGCTGCCGATATAGCCGGCATAGGCCATATCGGAGCGGTTGGTGTAAATGGCCGACATGGCGACATGCGCCTCCGCTTTCTGGATCACAATTTTGGCCTTGGCGCCCCTGAATGATGACAGACCGCCCGCATGGTCGTAGTGAAGATGCGACATTATGACGTAATCGATGTCCTGCGGCGTCACACCGATCTTTTTTAGCTGATCGACCATGAAACTCGGTCTCACATATGGCAGGAACTCGTTCAACAGTCCCCACGTCTGTTTATAATCCGGACTACAGCCCGTATCGAACAGTATTTTTGTTCCCGCGGCCGTCTCGATATAAAACCCGGGTATGGGGAACACGAACTGCTCCGAGGGTTTGTCCGCAAAAAACAGGTTGGTCAGTCCCTGCTCCTCGCCGTAATCCAGACAGGTAACCTTGCAGTACGGTGATACTTTGCCCATCCTTTGCCTCCTTAATTCTTAAAACGTTCTACGATGTAGTTGACGATATCCCTGGTCGATGTGCCGGGCCCGAAGACCTCCTGAACCCCGATTTTCTTGAGCTTCGGCACGTCCTCATCGGGGACGATGCCGCCGCAGATGAACAGACTATTCGTTTTGCCTTTTTTAGCCAGGCCCTTGATGATCTCGGGGAACAGCTCCATGTGGGCTCCGGAGAGAGAGCTCAGGCCCACGACGTCGACGTCCTCCTGGATGGCGGTGGCGACAATCATCTCCGGTGTCTGGCGTATGCCGGTATAGATCACCTCCATGCCGGCATCCCTCAGCGCACGGGCCACAACCTTGGCGCCGCGGTCATGCCCGTCCAGCCCCAGTTTAGCTACCAGCACGCGTATCTTCTTACTTTTCTCCATCTTATATCCTATTTTTTAACGCAGAGCTTGACCAGGCTGCCGATATTATCCAGCTTATCCAGGTTGAGTATGGCGTTTTTAAGCTCGGCCGCCTGTTTTTTGGACAGCGTGCGGGTGGCCTGCGCCTCGAAATTGGCGATCACGCGCTCATCGGTCATGACCTCCAGATCGTCCATCTTATCGTGGATGACCTTGCCGCCCTTGAGTGTGACGGTTATGTCGCAACCCTGCTTCTTGGGATAGGCGCCTGTGATGGCATCGTCGACTTCCACCGTGGCAAGGGTTGCCAGCTTGTTGACTCGTGGATCCGAATACTTCTCGTAATTCGCTTGTACCAGCTCCTTAAAGACAAAGACGGCGGCCACCGAGTACTGCTGGCTCATCTTGGACTGCGCAATATCCCCGAAGGGCCCCTGGTAATCGAGCCCGGGGAACATCTTGCCCATGGGGAACGTTTTGATGGCGATTTTCTCGATCGATTCCGGGTCAATGTCGTTTTTACTTAACATTTTAAGGGCCAGAGCTGCTGCCGGTTGCACATACGCGCAGGCCGGCGCCGGCTTGCAGAATACCTTCATTATCTCGAAGGACTTGCCCAGTCCCTCGGTGATTTTTTCGCCCAGGGGTTGCTTACCGTAGGTGTTCCAGGCGCCCAGGAAGCCCTCCAGCACCTGGTGTGAAGCTTTGACACCGAGTTTGCCCAGCAGCGCGGCTGAGATGCCGTTCCTGCAGGCGAATCCGTTCTGATACACCAGCTCATGCGTGCCCTCCATGGCCCACTGCATATTGCCGCAGGAGAATGTGCCCGCCAAGCCCAGGCCGTTGACCATCTGTTCTTCGCTCAATCCGTAAAGCTTGGCGGCCGTTATGGCGGCCCCGTACGGTCCGAACATGCCGCTGGGGCGGAATTTCTTGGAGAAATCGGGTGACAGCATGCTCATGCCGATGCGCCCGGTGACATCATAGCCGATAACGAGGGCGGTGATGACGTCCTTTCCCTTGATGCCCAGCTCCTCGCCCACAGCGAAGGCCACGGGTATGATCATCGATCCACAATGGCAGGACGAGTCGGCGTGCATGTCCTCCTGGCCCGTGCTCTGCCCTATCACAGAGTTCACCAGGGCCACCTCCCAGGGAGGCCCCTTGGTACCGTCCACGAAAGCGGTTGCCCTGCCGCCCAGCTTGATCTCCTTAAGGTAATTGACGGCGGACTCAATTAAATCCTGGTTGCGGCCGGCGAAAGTGCAGGCCAGCGCATGGAAAACACAGATCTTGACCTTGTCGACCACCGCCCGGGGGAGATCCTCGAACTTCAGAGAGGCGGCGAATTTCGCCATGACCTCAGTTACCGTGCCTGCATCACTCATAATCCCACTCCTTAACTGTAAAAGTTGCAAAATTCTTTATATTATTATAATGTTATAATAATAATTTGTAAATAGCCTGACGGGTTGATAATTGTTATAACAATTGCCCGGCCGATTCCTGTATAATGTTGAAGTAATGATATGATAATACCAAACAGGGGAGCAGGATGTTAACAAGAGAAAAAGGTGTGCCTCTGTATTATCAGCTTGATACCATACTGCGCAAGAAGATTTTATCGGGCGAGATAGCTGCCGGAGCTCCCTTCCCCACCGAGGATTTGCTGGTCCAGCAATACAATATCAGCCGCATCACCGTGCGCCAGGCGCTGGCTTCACTGGAAAAAGACAGGCTGATCATAAGAAAGCAGGGCAAGGGCACCTTTGTGGCGGAGAAAATCGAGAGGGCCGAATTGCCCAAGCTGTCGGGCACCGGCAATGACTTGGTAGACATAAGCGCCCATGACTCCAGGCGTATCAAGATCATGACCCGAGTGATCGGATTCTCGCGGATTCTGGCCAACAAGACCATCACCGATTACCTGGGGATCCCCGAGGGTAATGAGATCATCCGCATCGAGCGGGTCAGGCTGGCCAATGAAAAGCCGCTGTATCATCTGTTGAACTACCTTCCCGTTGATATTGGAGAAAAGCTGAACCACAGGGCATTGAAAAACAAGACACTGACACATCTGATGGAAACCGACCTCAAAATAACCATACAAAAGGCCGTTCAGACCATTGAGGCCGACATTGTCGATAGCTATATCGGCGCCATCCTGGATGCCCGGGAGGGGGACCCCTGCCTGATCCTGAGAAGGGTGGTGTATCAGAAGGATGGCAGGGCTATCGAATACCTTGTCGCCACCTTCAGAGCCGACCGTTACATGTACACCAACATGCTGTTGAGGCATAAGAAGGGCAAGGGCTACGAGTGGCTGAATACCGAGTTCTCACGGCCTCAGCGGTCCAGCGGAACCGAACCCAGCGATCCCCTCATGAACCAGCATCTGCCCTCCTTTATTCGAACTTAACCGGTATCTCCCGCCTGTCGGACGTCCACCGTTAACCTGCC
>JBAZLT010000021.1:0-12310 GCA_041650115.1 Dehalococcoidia bacterium
CGTCACATCCACTTTGTCACCGTCCGGCGTGATGAGATTGAGCATAACGGAATTCTCCACTATCCCCTCTATGCTGCTGTCGATTTTTTTATCCTGAAATCTTATGCGGTAGGGTATATCAAGCACGGCCTCCGCCGCCTCGACTCCGTCCAGATGGCTGATGAGGCTGACATTGGAAGCTGCACTCCTGCCCTGCAGATGGATCATGGCATCATATTTCTGGACCGTGCCGTACTGGCGTGAAAACATCTGATCGACTGCGTCAACGAATGACATAGCCACCAGCACAAGGACTATTGCAGAGGCGATGCCCGAGGCCATAAACAGGCTGCGTCTGATATTGCGGAAAACGTTACGTACGGGCATCCTGATAAAGTAAGGGAAGGGCCGCAGCAGGAAGGCCAGCGCCTTCATGAGATACCTGTTGCCGACACTCGGCGCCGGAGGGCGCATGGCTTCGGCCGGTTGTATATTGATAGTGGACCACGCCGGCAGCAAACCCGCCAGCAGAGGTATCAGCATACCCGCTGCTATGCCCCCGCCGATGGCGCCCCAGTGCACTTCGGTTAAAATAATGGGTATGTTAAGAGCGCTCACATACATTTCGGTCAGGGCGCCGGCCCATAGATGGCCTGCGATGACGCCGGCCAGCGTGCCAGCCGTTCCCACCATCAGGGCAAAGCCAAGATAGTGCAGCATGATAGTTCCACGCGAATAACCCATGGCGCTCATCAGCCCTATTTGAATACGCTGCGATTCGATAAGCCGGTTGAGCAACACATAAATGGTCAATGAGGCCATGGTCAGGAAAAGCATGGGGAACAGAAAGGCCAGCATGGCGAATGATTCCATATCCTGCCTGAGCAGCTGCACGACCGGCAGGTTTTTCCTCTCGGTTATATAAGCGGTACGTATTCCACGGACGATATCGATGCGCCGGTTTTCCAGCACCACCGGGTCGTCTTTGGAAGTTGTCCGCTTGATATAATTGCGCTCCAGTATGGTCCGTATCTGGTCCAGTATTGCCTTGCTGTCCATGTCGGGGTCTATAGCAAGCGTTATCTCATTGACCGTGCCTTCCATATCGAATAGCTTTTCCGCCTCGCGCAGCGGCATGAAAACAACCCCGAAGGTGCGTGGCGTGACCATGGGCTCCTGGGCGCTTTTCACCACCCAAATAAATTCCGGGCTCATTACGATGCCGCGGATGAGGTAACTGGATTTCACTCCTTCGTTTTCCAGCGTCAACCGGTCGCCGGGTTTCAAGTTATAGTAATCGGCGAAATGCCTTTCGACCAGGATTTCGCGGCCATAAGACCTGCTGAAATAATTGCCAACTTCGATCTCCACCCTGTTTACCACCGGCATTTTATTCTCAGGCAAAGAGATCACTCTGCCGCTAACTTTCTCCCCACTTTCGCCTCCCATATCGATGAACAGGTCTCTGACTATGCGACCGTTGGCCTCCACGCCCGCTATTTCGTTCATATCTTTGACCGCGTTGCGGCCGATGCCGTCGACGGATATCCAGTAATCGGCCATGTTGAGACGGTCATAGAAGGCGTTGTAAGACATGTTGAGGTTAAGGTAGGCCTCATAGCAGGTTATAAATACGGAAACGCCCAGGAATATGACGAAGGCTACTGCGCCGTACTGAATTTTACCTTTCCAGATGTCCCTGAGTAACTTGAGCTGTATACGTGGAATTTTCACCATTCCAGCCTGTCCGGATCGAGCGGTTGCTCATTACGGATGACCTCTGTAATGCGTCCGTCCCGCATTCTGATAAGCCTGTCGGCAATCGCGCCTACCGGAGCGTTGTGAGTAACGACAATAATGGTTTTATGGCTGGACTCGTTCAGGGTGCGCAGCAGCTTGAAAATGCGCTTGCCAGTCTCATAATCAAGGCTGCCCGTAGGTTCATCGCAGAGTATTACAGGAGGATCGGTCGCCAGTGCGCGTGCAACAGCCACGCGCTGATTTTCTCCTCCTGAAAGCTCGCTGGGGAAATGCTCGGTGCGTTGGCCCAATCCAACCTCTTTAAGCAGATCCTTAGCCGGTGTCGGGTTCTTTGCCAGTTCGGCCGCGAATTCTACATTTTCCCTCGCATTGAGCGTGGGAATGAGGTTAAAAAACTGAAATATGAACCCTATCTGGTGACGCCTGTATTCCGTCAGTTGAGCGCGGCTCATTTTAGATATATTGATCCCGTTGACTTCCACCAGTCCCGAGGTGGGTATATCCAGCCCGCCGATTAAATTAAGCAAGGTCGTTTTCCCGGACCCGCTAGGCCCCAGCAGGACAATAAACTCACCGGGAAAGACCTCCATGGATACCTCATTCAGGGCAACGACCTTGGTACGGCCCATATCATAGATTTTTGAGACCTTATCCAACTTTACACTGGGATTCATATAAACCTGCTGCGAAAAACTCGGGTAGACTCATCGGGCAACCGTGATCGTATTCAATCCCGCAACGCATGTAAATACATGATCACCAGAATTTAATACTTATGTGTACTTTAGCGCCTGCCCTTTAAGGTGTCAACAAGAATCTCTATCGGCTGGCATCACATCATTACACTGCCGCTGATACGGCGGTGCAGTTAGGTTGTTAAAATAAGCGCCGGGATTTCCATAGATGAAGTCATCTGCAGTGTCCTTGTATTCCCTGCTGTTCGGACGGAGCACCGGTAGTATAATGTGAGGGTCGGGCAATCAGCCTGACAGCACAGGAATAGCTTTCATGCGCAGTACCCCCATGAGGCCTGGAAAATTTACCTATTCGCCCCACGCGCCTGTCGAGAGGACAAAAATCACTTTTAGCTTGATCAGGCGTGTCTTCGGCTATGCCCGCCCCTACCTCTGGTTGCTGCTGGGGCTATTGTTCATCACGCTGGCTTCCACCGGCGTTTCCCTGCTGACGCCCCTGATCCTGCGCCAGTTGATCGACCAGACTCTGCCGGCACGGGATCTGCAGCAACTCATCTGGTTAGCACTGGGCCTGCTGGCAATTCCGCTGTTAAACGGCGGACTGCATGTATGGCAAAGGCAGATCAACGCCCGGGTAGGCGAAGGCATAGTCTACGATTTGCGGTCAGCGCTGTTCTCGCACCTGCAGCGGATGTCGCTGAGCTTTTTCACACATACCAAAATCGGAGAGTTGATGAGCCGTCTGAATAATGATGTGGTGGGCGCGCAGAATGCCATCAGCAACACATTCATCAACTTCATCATCAGCCTGATCCAGGCGATGCTGGTGCTGGCCGTGATGTTTACACTGGAATGGCGGCTTACACTGATCAGCATCGTCGTGGTACCGCTTTTCCTGATCGCGGCGCGTAACCTGGGCAGCCGGTTGCAGGATATCGCCCGTTTACAGCTGAACCTGATAGCCAGGATGAATGCCGTGATGAACGAGCTGCTCAACATCAGCGGCTCTCTGCTGGTCAAGCTTTTCGGGCGTACGGCTGAGGAGGATAAACGTTTCCGGGAGCGTGCGAAGGATGTCCGCGATATCGGTGTGCGCCGGGCGGTTACAGGCACATTGTTCTTCGTGAGCGTAGGGTTGCTGAGTTCAGTCGGCGTCGCACTCGTATACGGCATAGGCGGCTTCCTGGTCATCCAGCAGGAGCTGACCATCGGCACCATCGTAGCTCTCTGCGCATACCTGGGCAGCCTTTACAGCTCTCTGCAGGGTCTGACCAACGCACCCGTTGATTTTGCCACCTCTATGGTCAGCTTTGAGCGCGTATTTGAAGTGCTTGACCTGCCGCTGGAGATAAAAGAGAAGCCCGATGCCCGAGTTCTGAAGAATATCCGCGGCGTGCTGGAGTTTGAGGATGTGGGTTTCCGCTATAAAGCGGACGACACGGGGCTTCTGAAGGACGTACAGCGCTTCGGGCAGATTCAGGATGTCCGTGCCGTGCTGTCGGGCGACGCTTCCGATAAAGTGGTGAGCGCTGAAAACGGCAACGAAGAGCAGAGTGAATCAACGCTCTCGCAGGCACGGGAGCAAACGCTGGAACATATATCATTCCGGGCTGATCCCGGCCACCTTGTGGCGCTGGTCGGGCAGAGCGGGGCGGGTAAAACGACGCTGACTTATCTCATCCCCCGCCTGTACGACCCTGATCAGGGGCATATTTTGATTGACGGTTATGACCTGAGAGACGTGACACTTGCGTCGCTGGCAACGCAAATCGGCATGGTCACGCAGGAAACCTATTTGTTCCACGATACCGTTCGCATTAACCTGCTTTATGCCAGGCCGGATGCTACGCAGCAGGAGCTGGAAGCCGCGGCACGGGCAGCCAACATCCACGATTTCATTATGGAGCTGCCGGACCGCTATGAGACGATCGTCGGCGAACGCGGTTACCGCTTCAGCGGCGGCGAGAAACAGCGGCTGGCGCTGGCACGTGTGATTTTGAAAGATCCGCGTATCCTGGTGCTTGACGAAGCGACCAGCTCGCTCGACAGCGAGTCGGAAGCGCTGATACAGGAAGCGCTCAAGCGCGTAATGGTCGACCGTACAAGTATCGTTATCGCCCACCGCTTGAGCACCATACTATCGGCCGATTTGATACTGGTGATGGACCGCGGACGGATTGTTGAGCGCGGCACGCACACAGATCTGCTGGAGAAAGAAGGATTGTATGCCCGCCTGTATCAAACCCAATTCAGGACCAGGCAGGGTGAAAAAGCCGAATAATGAAACAGCACAGGCCGGCATAGCCGGGAACCATGATCCGGTTATTCGCGGGATTGTTCGTAGCCCGCGTTCCCCTTTCCGGGGGAATGGCATTCGTCACGCTGCGGTGCTAAGATAGTCTTAACGGTGCCGTATATGAAAAAGACGGTCGCGTACTGGAATATATACGATTCTGAGAGCAAGGCATTGATACAGAAAGAGAAAGCCATGACCCATGATCCCATGCCGACCGCGGGGGTACTGATCATCGGCATACCGGGTAAATATCACGCCATTGTGAGACATTTCAATTTCAAGGGCATCAGGGACAACCTGCCCTGCTACGACGTTTACGTATGAAACAGCAATTTATCGTCACCGGCGGCAAAGGCGGGGGGCTGAAGCTGATCAGCTGGATACTGGCTTACATGGTCTGGATATTCATCTTTCTCATCCCCGTTATAGGCATCATCCTGATAGTCGCGTACCTGTCGAAAAACAGGGCGCTGACTCAGGGCACGGTGGTGATAGACAGGACGGAGTCCCAGCACAGGAAGCTTAATTCGGGCCGTTGAGGCGAGGTTTAATGCCCTCCAGTATGAAATCGCAGATCATACCGGCGATTTCGTGCGGTGTGAGCCTGCCGCCGGGGGAATACCAGAATACGGTGCGCATAATCAGGCTGGCGATCATCAGAACGGCAAAGCGGGAGTCGATGTCTGAGGCAAAAACGCCCGTCTTTTTCCCATCCTCAACAATGGCGAAGAGTACTTCACTGTAATAGTCGCGCAGGCCGACGATCCTCTTCCTGTGAACGGGAGAGAGGTGCCTGATCTCCGAATCGTACATCATTTTGTAGCGCCTGCCGACGACCAGCATACGCTCCACGTGTATTTCGATGACTTTCCTTAATCGCTCAACAGGGCCGCCCTGGCTGTCGGCGACAACAGGTTCCAGCAATTCCAAAAAACTCTCCAGCTCCTCCTGCATCGCCTCGTACAGCAACTGCTCCTTGCTGCGGAAGTAGTTGTAAAGGTTGGCGGCTTCAAATCCGCAGGCCTCGGCGATGTCCCGCAGGCTCGTCCCCATATAGCCGTTCTCCCAGAACAGATCGATGGCGACCGAGATGATGGCAGCCTTGTTGGCCGCCTTGTTGGCGGACCTGCTGCCCGGTTTGTAGCCGGAACCTGCGCGTTTGACCATGGCAAGTTAATGTACATTAACCGTTTATCATTGTCAATAACCTCTTGACAGCCGTGCTATAATCGAAACATTGGATTAACAACTGTTAATTGAAATAGCCAAAGCTTATAAAAACGAGGGAGGTTGTACAATGGCAGATCACTATGACGCTAAGCCCTGGCTCAAGTTCTACGACAAGCATATTCCGTCCAATATTACCTATCCCGAAAAGTCCTACTGGGAGATAGCCAGGGAGGCCTTTACCAGGTTCCCCGACCGGGCGGCGCTGCACTACATGGGGCATACATTCACCTTCAGGCAGATGGACAACCTGTCCAGCCGCTTCGCCACCTACCTGGTCAAGAACGGCATAAAGAAAGGCGATATCGTGGGCATCAACCTGCCCAATCTGCCCGCCTACTACATCGCCATGCTGGGCATTCAGAAGGCCGGCTGCATACTGAGCGGCGTCAGCCCCCTGCTTACCACGGATGAACTGAGAAACCAGTTGAAGGACTCGGGGGCCAAAGTACTGGTGACGCTGGACGCCCTGATATCGCGCTGGAAGCCGGCGGTGAGCGGCACCGGCGTAAAGTACGTGATCGCCACCAGCATCGGTGACTACCTGCCGCCGCTGAAAGCGAAGCTGGGTAAAATGCTGAAAAAGTTCCCCACCGCCGAGCTGGAGCCGATCGAAGGTGTCACGGTAATACCTTTCATGCAGGTCATGCGCAAAACGCCCGCCGACAACGTCGATGTCAAGGTCGGCCCGGACGATATTTTCGCCATCCAGTACACCGGTGGGACCACGGGCCTGCCCAAGGGTGCCGAGATAACCCAGCGCAACTTCGTGTCTCAGGTGACCCAGTTCACCACCTGGGTGGATATGTCCATGGGCGGCGAGGTCGGACAGACGGCCTTTCCGCTCTTCCACATAGCCGGCCTGATGGTAAGCATGTCCCTTTTCTCCAAAGCCGTGCCGCAGATCGCCATCCCCAACCCACGCGACCAGAAAATGATCATATCCACCTTCAAGAAATACCGGCCCGACATCATCGGCAACGTGCCGACCGTTTACCTGGAGCTGATGAAGCTGCCCGAGTTCCGTGCGCTGGACTTCTCCAAGCTGAAGTATTTCGCCAGCGCCGCGGCGCCCTTCCCACCCGAATATATCAAGGAGTTCGAGAGGATCGTGGGCGGCGCCCAGCTGATCGAGGTCTACGGCCTGACCGAGACCATGATCATCACCGCAGTCCCGCGCAACGGACAGAAGAAGCCGGGATCGGCCGGAGTGCCCTTCCCCGACACAGAGATCAAGATCGTCGACCCGGCCACAGGCGCGGTGCTACCCTTCGACGAGCCGGGCGAGCTGATCGTCAGGGGCCCGCAGGTTTTCTCACGGGGCTACCTCAAAAAGCCGGAGGAGACCGCCAACGCGGTACGCGAAGGGTGGTTCCACACCGGCGATATAGCGCGCATGGATAGCGAGGGCTACGTCTTCATCGTCGACCGTCTGAAGGATATGGTCAACGTGTCCGGTTACAAGGTCTTCACACGGGAACTGGATGACGTGATAATGGAGCACCCCGATGTCTTCATGGGCGCAAGCGTGGGCGTCCCGGACCCGGACAGGCCGGGCAACGAGATGGTCGCCACCGCTATAGTGCTGAAGCCCGGCATCGAAAAAACCGATGAGGAAAGGAAACGCATCATCGAATACCTGCGCGGGAAGGTTGCGCCCTATAAGGTGCCCAGAAAGCTGGAGTTCATGGACCAGCTTCCCACCAGCGCCGTAGGCAAGGTGCTCAAACGCGAACTGCGCACCGCGTTAAACCCTAGGGCAAAATAAGCGCTGCGAAAAAGCGCTGAACGATCAGTCTGAGCTTTTTATACAGCTGCGGCAATGGTCTGCAGCGGTGCCGTCGAATGCATGCACGCCTGAAGCTAACGGCATCCCGCACCGGGCGGCAAACTATGTGAATACTTAATACTCAACCGGAGGAAAAAATTGAAGGATTTCGAAGTCATCGTCATCGGCGCGGGGCTGGGCGGCATATCAGCGGCGGCATCGCTGGCCAGGGCCGGCAAAAAAGTGCTGCTGCTGGAGAAGCACAACGTGCCGGGCGGCTACGCCACATCTTTTTTACGCGGCCGCTACGAGTTCGAGGTCGCACTGCACGGACTGTCGGGGCTGGGGGACGCAGATAACCAGGGGCCCATACTGAAGATGCTCACAGCCAGCGGTGTGGCGCCCAAGGTCGATTTCCTGCGCATACCCGACGTGTTCAGGGGGTATTACCCCGACTTCGAGCTGACGCTACCCATCGGCCGTGAAAAGCATGAGGATGCGCTGTGCCGCCAGTTTCCCGCGGAGAGGGAAGGCATCAGGAAATACATGGACATCCTGTTCGAGTTCGCCGACCAGGCGCTGAAGGCCAACCGCATCGGCATGAAGGCGGTAATGCAGGACCCCGCCCCCTTCTCCACACTGATGGCATATTACGGCAAGTCGCTGTCCCAGGTGATCGATCCCCTGATCAAAGACGAGAAGCTGAGAGCGGTGCTGGGGCAGACCTGGGGGTATTACGCCCTGCCCCCCTCGAAATTATCCTTCCTGGTATATACGCTGGGTATGGCCTCTTACATCAGGTTCGGCATGGCCCATATCAGGGGGACATCACAGGCTATGTCGCAGGCATTCATCGATGCCATCGAGGAGAACGGCGGGAAGGTGTGGCTGAACAGCGGCGTCAAACGGATACTGACCTCCCACGGACGCGTGAGCGGGGTCCTGGCCGACGACGGCACGGAGCTGTCGACGCGGTATATCGTCTGCAACGCCAATCCGCTTACGGCGGCGCTGCAGCTGCTGGGGCGGGACAAAGTGCCGGGCTGGTATATCAACCGTCTGGGCGCCTGGTCCAGAGGGGCGTCGACCTTCAACATCTACCTGGGTGTTGATTGCGACTCGCGCAAGCTGGGGCTGGAAGCGCATGAAAATTTCGTTAACCGGTCATATGACCTTGAGAAGCAATATGCCGACATGAGGAGCTCGGTCGATTACGAGCCGGACGGCATAGCTATTACAGCCTACAGCCTGGGCGATCCGACGGTGGCGCCCGCCGGCGCCTCCTCCATCGTCCTCACTTCCATCGCATATGCCGACCCCTGGCTGAAGCTGAGGCCGGACGAGTATCAGGCGGTCAAGAACAGGCTGGCGGCCAGGATGATAAGGACCGCCGAGCGGGCGGCGCCGGGACTGGGCAAACATATCGAGGCCATTGAAGTGGCCACGCCGCTGACCAACATACGCTATACCGGCAACCCGGGCGGCAGCATCGTGGGCTTCGACGAGAACTATCAGGGCACGGGCAGCGACCATCTACCGCAGCGCGGACCGGTGGAAGGGCTGTATTTCGCCGGCGCCTGGGTTAATCTCGGTGGAGGCTTCGAGCCCTGCATCGCTTCGGGCGTGCTGGCCGCGCGCCAGGTTATTAAAGATATGGAGAAGGGAGGCTGGGAGGCCGCGGATATTGAGAAGGTCAAGGCAACGGTTGAGAAGCAGACCCCGGGCATCCACGAGCTGCGCAGTCCGCTGACCGGACAGGCCAGGGCTGTCGGCGCGGTGCATCCGGGACGCCTCTCGCTGAAAGTGAAGGAGATAATCGATGAGACGGCCAGCGCCAGGACGCTGCGCATGGTCTCGAGCAACGGTAAACTCCCCCTTTTCAGGGCAGGTCAATACATCAATCTTTTCGTCAGGGTGGGGAAAGTTCTGACCTCGCGGCCTTACAGCATCTCGTCCGTGCCGGGCAAGCCGTATTTCGACCTCACGGTACGCAGCGTAGAGAGAGGGTTCGTCTCGGACTACCTGCTGAAGAAAGCCAGGGCGGGAGACGGGTTCGAATCCACCGGCCCTTCGGGCAGCTTCTATCATGAGCCTCTGATGGACTCCAGCGACCTGGTCTTCCTGGCGGGCGGCAGCGGCATCACGCCCTTCATGTCCATCATCCGGCAGGCAGCGTCCAAAAAACTGCCGCTCAGGATACACCTGCTCTACGGCAGCCGCAGGCCAAGCGACATCATCTTTAAAAAAGAGCTCGACCGCCTCGCGGCGCGCAATCCCAATATTAAAGTCGACTACGTTATCAGCGAACCGCCCTCTAACTGGAAAGGATTGAAGGGCTTTCTGGATAAAAAGGCGATCTCCGGCCTGGTGGGATCTCTCAAAGAAAAGACGTTCTATATCTGCGGGCCGGCGCCCATGTACGCGCTGTGCGAGCCTGCGCTTCTCGAGCTGGGGGTGCCGCTGCGCCGCATACACCGGGAGGTCTACGGCCCGCTGCCCTGCGTGGCGGACGAAAAAGGCTGGCCCAAAAATGTCGGCCTGGATACCGAGTACTCGGTCTTCGAAGAGGGGAGCGGCCGTAAAATCAGTGCCAGGGCCGGCGAGCCGCTGATGGCCGCGCTGGAAAGGACGGGCGTCGTGATACCTGCGGTGTGCAGGTCGGGCGAGTGCGCGGCCTGCCGCACCAGGCTGATCTCGGGCAGGGTGTTCATACCGGAGCGTGTGCATCGCAGGCTGTGCGATATCAAAAGCGGGTACATACACCCCTGCATGACCTACCCGCTGAGCGACCTGCGCATCAGGCTACGCTGAGGCGCTTTATTTGCGGGTGCAGTCCAGGAATTTGGTGTCCCAGGCTGAGCCGATAAATAGCCTGCCCTTATAGCTCGCCGCGCAGGTGGAGCCGGACATGTCCTCGCCCGTGCTGAGGAACACTTCCTGCACTTCGAATTTGTCATTGGGCAGCGGTTTGATCATCAGCACCTGTGAGGGGGCAAATTTAGCAGCGTCTCTGCGGTTCATATCGTAGCTTAACAGCTTGGGGATGCAGCCCGCCCAGATGTTGCCGTCGCTGTCACTGTTGATGTTATCGACGCCCGTATCCAGGTTAAGGTCTTTGACCATAGTCAGGGCACCGCTCTCAATATCGCGGTCGTACACGCGAATCAATTTGCCGACGGTCGAGGTAACGTACACCCTTTTTCCGTCCCCGCTCATGGCAAATCCGTTGGCGCAGGCGATGTTGCCCGCCACCTTCTGAAACTCCTTGCCGTCGTAGTAAGCAACGTTGGATATAGGCAGCTGCAGGTACAGCTCCAGCTGCTTGCCCAGGCGGTCGGTGGCGCCTGAATCGTTGGAGAAATAGAACTGCCTTGGTCCCACGCCCAGTATGTCGTTGGGGGTTGATATCAGGGGATCGCTGAAGGTTTCCAGATGTTTGAGTTTCCCATCCTGGTACTGGAAAAGCTCGACGGTGCTGCCGGCCTTGGTGTCTGCCAGAGGCCTGTCGCTGGCCATGTTGATCACAAACAGCAGAGTCTGGCCGGAAGGCGATTTGTACAGGCTGATGCCGTGCGGATGCAGGGACTTATCGAAGTCCTGCGTCAGGTTGACCAGCGCAGGCTTTTCCGCGCTGAGAGAATATCCATAGATGGCGCCCTGCTGCTCGTTGCCCTTCATGGCCGCCCTTCTGTCGGATGACGAGATATAAGCAATGTCATTCTCAACATCGATCTCTACGTCTTCAGGGCCGGGACACGGCACCTGCACGACAGTGTAATCCGCATGCGGCTGCATCGATTTGAACTCACCTGCAAACCAGAGTGTCCTGACAGCGAACGCGATCAGCAGGACGATGATGACACCGATGATGATTCCGATTACGAGCAATACCTTCTTAAGCATGTCTGCCTCCCTTTAACCTCGTTATGATCCCATGGTAATTGCACCCGGACACCCGGCAAAACCCTTCACAACCGTATCTAAACCTATTATTATTATGACATTATAATGATAATAATAATGCCCTGTCAACATATATGAAGAAGAGAATTTATTTTAGACTAAAAAGAAGGGGCAGCCTGCAGGCTGCCCCTTACCGGTTAAAATGGTCCGAGTTTACTTGTTTTTACCCTTTCCCTTTCCGTTTCCATTCCCATTGCCGTTACCCTGATCGTTAGCATCGTCTCCGGCAGCGGAACTGTTTGTGCCGCCCATTTGGGAATTGGGATTAAACGGCTTCTGCAGGCCGGGTGCATGGTCGATGCCCTTTCCGGGCACTCCCCTGCTTTTAAGTATGCCGGCTTTGGTCAGTATGTCCTCAATCCAGGTAGCAAGCGAGACCGAGACCTCTGCGCTGGTTGCCGTCACCTGTGTTCCCGCAGACGAGGTTGCCGTAGCGGTGGCGCCGTTGACCAGCGGGCCGGGCAGGTCTGAGCTCAACACGGTATAAACTCTGGATGCCGTAAGCGAAGAACCGGAATCGAGTGCAGTTGTGCTGAGGCTCACAGCGCCCAGCCTGGAGTCTGTCAGTGTAATATTGTCAACTGCAGCCTGTTCGCTATTGGTGATGGTATAGCTGTAGGT
>JBAZLT010000022.1:0-12187 GCA_041650115.1 Dehalococcoidia bacterium
TGCCAGGCTCTTGATGTAAGCGTTCTTGGTGAATTCTTTGGAGGGCGGGAACTTCCTGTTCTCCACCGACATAGAGGTGATTGTCGACTTTTTCTCTTCAGGTTTGTCTGCCATAGTCTGCTCTGATGATCCTCCTTGTATAAATTTCTATAGCATTTTATATTGAGCCCATACTATATGCTTAAGGGATATCCGATTATGTGCCCGCCCCGAGCTAAAGAATATATTAAGAATAATGGTTCATGGACTTGGCACAACCAAACTCGAATGATACATTATGGAATTTTGACTGTCAAGCTTGTATCAGGTTTCGAGCTTCTCGCCGGCCCTCTCAAACCGGAAGTACTTGATGATCTCCCAAATTGTTGCACCCACGGGCAGGGCCAGTATCATGCCCCAGAATCCGGCAACATACCCTCCCACCACCAGCAATACCATGATCACGGCCGGATGCATTTTCATATACTTGCCCTGGATCAGGTTGACAAAGACTGAGTTGAGCAGCAGCTGTGCGATCACGAACACCAGCAGCGCCCAGATCACCAAATGAGGCTGCAGCGCCAGCACAATGATCAGGACAATCAGCCCTGAAATAACCGGGCCGATTATGGGAATGAACTGTGTCAATGCGGTGAGGGCAGCCAGCGCTGCAGCATGCTCCACACGTAAAATAGCCAGGCCGATGAATACCATCACTCCGATGATTATGCTGAGCACAATGGTTGACCGGATGTAACGGCCCATGACATTGCCTATTATGCTGAGGATATCGCCGGCGCGCCGGGCGGCGCTGGAAGGCATGGAATCGTAGAAAAACTTGCGGAAAGACTCATAATCCATGAGTAAAAAGAAAAGGAAAAATGGCAGCGTAAAAAAGCCCAGTATAGTGGGCGCGGAGGCAGGAATGACTGCCATACTGCCGACCACAAAATCCTGCAGAAATTTTGCGGCGGCAGGCCCCAGCTGAGAGAACCAGCTTTCAAATCTGCTCGATATCTCCTGCGGAAGGCCTCCTCTGAACTCCTTGAGCCACTCATTGAACTGGTCCAGCCCCTGCTGGATATAGGTCGGGGCCTTGTCAAGCATGACCGTGGAAGCCGCACCCAGGGCGGAACCGATATATACGAGGAAAAGAACCATCACGGCCGTAAATACAATGAATACGATAATTATGGAAACGATACGGCGGGCCTTGGCGGCCTTTCGCCTGGGCGGCAAAATGCGTTCCAGCCATTGCACCAGCGGAATTAAAAGATAGGCCAGCAATATGCCGATCAGAAATGGTATGAGCACAGCCATAGATACCCATATCAGCCATAGCGCAAGGGCGATGGCTATCAGTATCAGAACAGGGCGCCAGTACTTTTTAAACAGGCTGTTCTCCGTCGTCAATTAATTCCCTCCTGCAAACTTATGTCATGCCCGCATATGTAAAGGTAAAACGGTACCGATCTTATCGCGGCACCGTAATCTATCAGCCTTTGCTACGCTTTCGGGACGATAATTCTATTCCTCTTCGGCGGACATGCGGCTCCTCACCGCGTCTTTGACCTTGCCGGCCACACCGGCAGCGCCCTCTTTCAAGCCCGAAACCCTCTCTTTGACCATGCGCCGAGTCTCGGAGCCGCTTTGAGGCGCATACATGAAGCCCACAACTACTCCGATCAATGCCCCTACCAGAAGCCCGGTGAAAAATCCTGCTCCGCTATCCTTATTCATGCTATCCCTCCTTCTTCTTAAACAGGTTGACTATCAGGTTGATGCCCTGTGTGATACCCTGTACCGCGCTGCCCAGTTGCACGACAGGGCTGATGACCTCATCCCTGGTGTAATCGACCACTGCGCCGACCTTGTTCACCACCGTGTCGGCAGACTCAATTACGGCATTGGTAGACTTCATTAATGGAACGAGCTTTCTGTACAACAGCAGAAGAATGATGCAGACAAATACCACAGCGATCGTAGCTATGCCGGCCCAGACAACAATCGCCAGGTCACGCCACCAGGATAAATCCATATAACTGCCCTCCTTAGCTAATTATTGAAAAAATCACAGCTCCATGCTTAGATAGTAAAGGCCGGAACCGCTGCTCGTCACCTTGAAACCGGCTTTTTCAAATACCGACAGCATGGGTTTATTTTCATATAATACCTCGGCGACGAAGGCCAGCAGGCCGTTCCTCTTGCCCAGGTAAATCAGATAATTCAACAATTCGGTGCCGATCCCCTGCCGCTGGTCCTTATCACGCACTGCAAAGGCCACCTCGGCGCTGTGCATATCCTGTCCAATGCCGTATTGCCCGATGCCAACCACCTCTTCGTTGTCCTCCGTACCCCTGGTCGCCAGAATAACCATCTCCTGTGTATAGTCGATAACCACGAATTCCTGCAACCGTTCATGTGGCATATCCTTCCTGCTGGAGATAAAGCGGCGGTAGAGGCTCTGATCGGACAACGCGTAAAAGAAATCCTTGATGAGCGGCTCGTCACTGATTTTGACCGGCCTGAAGAGCAGTTGCTGGCCCGAGCTGGTAGTTCGGGCCGTTTCCAGCGTTTCCGGGTATTCCCCGCGCTTTCCGGGGACGAAGGCCTGGTCTTTATAGATCAGATTGAGCTTCTTGGCCTCTTCGATCAGCCACGGCCTGAATTTGGGATGGGCAATGGCTATCATTTCCATAGCCCGCTCACGTATGTTCTTGCCATGAAGGTAGGCGATGCCGTACTCCGAGACTACATAGTGGATGTCCCCCCTCACCATGGTCACTCCGCTCCCCTCACTGAGAAAAGGAACGATCCGGGAAACCGATTCATCCTGTGTCGTCGACTGGATGGTCAATATAGTTCGTCCGTTTCTCGACAGCGTTGCTCCTCGCATAAAGTCAGCCTGCCCTCCAACGCCGCTGTAGAACGTCTTGCCGATCGATTCGGCCGTCGCCTGGCCTGTCAGATCGATCTCAAGAGCGCTGTTGATGGCGACCATGTTATCATGCTGGGAAATGACCAGGGGATTGTTCGTGTATTCAATCGTACGAAACTCGATAGATGGGTTATCATCGATGAAATCATATGTCGTTCGTTTCCCCATGCAAAACGTTGCCACGGTCTTTCCATGGTCAAGGACCTTTCTCGAGTTGTCTATTACGCCCAGCTTGATCAGCTCAACGATACCGTCCGACATCAGTTCCGTGTGAACCCCGAGGTGTTTTTTATTGCAGAGGCTGCGCAGAATGGAATTCAGCCTGCTTCCGTAGCCGATCTGGATAGTATCGCCGTCCTGTACCAGGCGCGACACATAACTGCCTATCCTGCCGGCGATCTCGTCGTCTACCGGAGGGTCGAACTCTAGTATGGGCTCATCGTAGGGCAACACATAATCAACCCGGTCTATATGCAGGAAGCCGTCGCCCTGCACCCTGGGCATATGGGAGTTTACCTGGGCTATTATAATATCCGCCTGTTCCACCGCCTCCACCACGATATCAACGCTTATTCCGAGGCTGAGGTAGCCGTGCCGGTCCGGTAGGGAAGTCTGAATCAGCGCCACATCGACGGGCACAACCCCCTTTCTGAAAAGCTGCGGCACCTGTGAGAGAAAGATGGGCGTATAGTCCGCCATACCCTGGTTGACCGCTCCGCGCGTGTTATCCCCGATGAAGAACGAGTTGTGTCTGAAATTGGACTTGAACTTCTCCTGCGTATAGGCGGCCACGCCCAGTGTCCATACCTGCAGCACCTCTGCATCGAAAAAGGCCTTGGGATTCGATTCTATATAATTGACCAGCGTGCTGACCAGATGTTGGGGTTCGGCGCAGGCGGTACCTATAAAAATGCGGCTGCCGGGATGGATCTTGCTGAAAGCCTGTTGTTCGCTGGAGAATTTTTCAGGGTATTTCTTTCTGAATTCACTCAGCGCAGGATTGGCACCCTTATCTCCCATTATGGCCTCCGTAATGATTTGCGCAGCCATACCTGTACTGCACTCAAATTGTAACACAAATTCAACCGGAATAAAGCAAGAGGCCCCTGCGTTTAAACGCAGGGGCCTCTATTACCTTGACTAACTTTTATATCGAGACAGACGGCCTGTTTATTTGACTACCAGGCTCTTGCCGATCTCGCTGTAAAGTGCCAGGCTCTTGGGCTGGGTGCCGCACATAACCATGATGGCCTTACCGTCTTTTATCACGCCATAGACGGTGGCTTTTTTCGAGCCGAACAGGGCTGACAGCATGATCTCGTTGCCCTGAGAGCCATCGAGGAAAGCGACGGTCTTTTCCGAATCAACGCTGGGGCTCAAAGCTACGCCGCTCAGCTTTATCAGGTCGGCCAAAAATGTGGTTGCAGAATCTTTGAAATTGGTTGCCGGGCGAACAGCGACATAAACCAGATCATCGCCGCCCTTGGCATAGAAAACGCCGCCGGGCAACTTGACGTCACCAGATACCCAATCCTTAGGATATTTGATTGTAAAGGCGGGATCGGTATTGGTATAGGTTGCCGCTTCAAATGATGTCACAATTTCCGGAGCGGGAGCTGCCGGGGTCTCCGGCGCTGCCGGTGGTGCTGCCGGGGTCTCCGGCGCTGCCGGTGGTGCTGCCGGGGTCTCCGGCGCTGCGGGCGGTGCTGCCGGTGGCGCTGCGGGCGGTGCGGCTGCCGGTGCGCATGCCATGGCCACTGCTGCCAGTACGAGGACCAAGATGGAAACGATGACTAATGACTTGTTCTTTAACACTTCCTGGACTACCTCCTTTATTTATTGGTTCGTAAAACAGCCTCTGAAATAGCTGCGTGTGTAAAAATACAACAAAGCTTTCCCTAAAGTCAAGTATTAAGAATCCCCGGCTCTATCAATACAGTCTGAGCAGTGCGTCTATTTTAATCGTGCAATTGTCCAGTATATCCACTCTTTTTATCTTTATCAGTCCATATCTATCGATGAAATATACAGCCGGTAAAGTCGCAGGCCGGTACATGGCCTGCACCTGCCCGTCTCGATCCAATAGAACCCTGTATTTAATCCCGTTTGCCGCAACCCACTCCCTGACTGCAGCTTCGCTTTCTCCGTTGGCAATAACCAGCACTTCCAGCTGCTCACGAGGCCATGCATCATATATATTCGAAACACACTGCATCAACTGTGAACAGCCCGTACAGTGGCTGCCCGCAAATACCAGCAGTACCTTCCTGCCTTTGCAGGATTCGAGGGAGACCTGTTGGCCGTCCAGTTCAGGCAGGAGAAAGCCGGGGGCTTTGCATCCCACACTGGCGCAAATGCGCGGGGGATTTGCCTCCTCCGCAGCCGTCTTATTCATGACATCTGCCCTGCCGCTATCGGATTTATTCGCCGCATTTATTAATTCCACAGCCTCATCTGCGGCGGTGGCAAAGGTGGCGCAGCCTGCGCTGATATTGGTATATCTGCCATTTACGATGCCGATAACCTCTCCAAACTTGCTGATCATGGGTCCCCCGCTGCTTCCCGGGTATACCTGGGCGCTGGCCTGGATGAAATCGACCGATTCTATGGTCGGAAAGGCGCAGATGATCCCTTCAGACAGCACCGGCGATACTGAATCGGAATAGGCCGGATAACCTGCGATTGCCATTGCATCTCCAACCTGAAGGCCGTCCGATTCCATGGAGCTGCCCAGGTTGGCGCAGGTGAACTCGCCTGAACTACCGTTGATCGCGATGAGGGCCAGGTCCCTGTCCCGGTCAACGGCGAGCACGCTGCCCTCGTACGTTTCTCCATTACTCGATATCACCTCAGCTGTTTTCTCGCCCTCGACCACATGCTGGCTGGTGAGCACCAAACCTGATTTGTGGACTATTACGCCGGAACCCATTTTGTTCCCGGCCATTATTTTGACGACGGCGGGGAACAGCCTGCGGGCGCCCTCCGCATACGGAGACGAACTGCACGAAGTCCCGCTACAGACAATGGACAATGTCAGCGCAATGGCCACCAGCAGCCTTCTTCCCGGGCTATACCTTTTCATGGCTCATCATATTATCATAGATTGAGTTTGATCTCCCCTGACCCCTCTACAAATCCTTTGACTGCCTCATGCAAGGTTTTCACTCATGGGTGAACCCATTATAATAGATGTACAGTTCATGAGTTGACAGCCGTTTTTCAGCCGGAGCGCATCGGCGGGGAATTCAGAGCCAGGTAAAATATAGATGGGATTCAGGATTGTAATCGCGGATAGTAATGCAAAATTCATGAGCATGCTAGGACGTGCGTTGCTGGACTCGGACTACAGCCTGTATCCCGCAGAGTCCAAAGAAACAGCCCTTCAGCAGATCACGCAATTTGATATCGATGCCTGTATCATAGACGTTGACCTGCCGGGCGGCATCGAAGAGGTCCTGCAGGCGTGCATGAGCAAGTCCAAGCCGATCGTGGCTATGGGGGCCTCCACTCTTAAAGATACCGGAAAGCTGGTTGAGATCATGTACTACGGGATACCCTACGTGAAAAAATTTAATGTTGAAGGCGAGGCCAAACTGGACCATATAATCGCCAGAATGAACGTACTGCTCAGGACCCTGCTGATCTTCAGTAAAGACAGCGAGTATCAACGCGGTGTAATTGCCGGGCTCGAGAGCAAGGGTTACAAGGTTTTTACCACCGAGACCGCTGATGATCTACTGCATACCTTTCTGCTAAGTGAGCCGAAGGCCGTGCTGGTGTACTTCCCCACCGACGATGAGCTCGACGAACTCAAGAAGATACGCAAGCTGGATAATCACCTGCCCATAGCCATCGTTTTGAATAATCTGCCATCGGAGGCGATCGATCTTTTCGAGGACAAGTCAACCAGGATACTTTCCCAGGAAGAAGTGTCGGATTACTTGGACTATCTCTGACCCACCAGGCCGTTGTAGATGCCCAGTGGGACACTTATGTCAACCATAGTGCCCCGGCCCGGTTTGGACTGTATCACCAGTGTCCCGCCCAGTAACGAAACCCTCTCATTCATCCCCACCAGGCCGAGTTTTCCGCTATTGGAGAGGTCTCCTACAGTATCGGGTAGATCGAACCCCTTGCCATTGTCTTTGATGGCAACGGTCAGTTGCGAATCGGCAAATCCAAGGTTGACATCAGCCCTGGTCGCCGAGGCGTGCTTCCCGATATTATTGAGCGCCTCCTGTACGATCCTGAACAGGATTAGCTCCATATCCGGCAGCAATCTCTGCTCCTTTCCACTTATTTTCAAAGCGATGTCGATACCACTGTCCTCCGCTTTCTGCTTGACCAGCCACTGGACCGCAGGCAACAGGCCCAGATCATCGATAATCGACGGCCTCAGGTCCTGGCTGAACCGCCTTATCCCTTGCAGGGTTACGCCTATCCTCTGCCGGATATCCTGCAAGGCTATGCGTTGCTGTTGCGACAGGCCCACATTATCGCGTATAAAATTATCCATCTGCCGCGATATTGCAAAAAGTGCTTGTGCCGTATCGTCGTGAAGCTCACGCGATATTCTCTTGCGCTCCTCCTCCTGGGCCCTGGTGATCTGGTTCAAATAATAGCGAAGGTTATTCTGCATACGCCTCTCTTCCGAGACGTCGCGCGCTATGTGCTGGAAGCCCACCGGCTTGTCATCGACGGTCATAAGTATGGTGGTGATCGTCAGCGTCCTTTTCACGCCGTCCTTGGTCAATGTGTGCTGTTCATAGGGCTGGGTGAAAGGCTCACCCCTGAGCAGCTTCCTGGCAACTTCCCTTCCCAGCTTGAGCGTTTCCTCATCCATGAATTCCTTGATGTTTCTTCCGACCAGTTTGTCCAGGGGGTAACCCGATATCATCAGTGTTGCCCGGTTGCCGGCCAGTATTTTGCCGTCCAGGTCGTGGAACCAGATTGCGTCGTGGGCATTCTCGAAAAGGTTGCGGTAATCTCTGGCCGATTTATACAGCTGATCGGCGATCTCCCTGGCTTCGGCATACAGCTTGGCGTTGGTCAGGGCTGACGCTATCTGACCGGCTATAGTGCTGAGCAAATCGATCTCGTCGGGCAGGAAAGTCCGCGGACGCCGCATGCCCACACAGAGTGTTCCGATTACCTCTCCCTTGGATTTCATGGGCACTATCAGCATCGGATGGATTTTGTTGCGAACCACAGCCGAGCGCGTCAGCCTGGGGTCGCTCGACGCATCAGGCACCAGCATCACCTCGCCTGTAGCCGCCACCTCGCCGTTGAATCCCTCCCCTATTTTTACATGGTCGAGCTCCGCCGCGCTCTCGGAGGATATCCCCTCGTAGGCAGTCAGTATCATATCGTTCTGTCTGGGTTCGATGGTGTACACCAGGATGACCTCGACTTCCATGACCTCGCCCACCATTTCAACAGCCGTCTCAATGACCTTGGCGGGCTCCAGGTACTGGCTGAGAGCGTTGGAAATTGTATTCAGCGTCGCCAGCCTCCTGGCATTGGCGCGCGCCTCACGTATCCTGGCCTGCAGCTGCTCCTGTGTATTCTCCAGGGCTGTCACGGCCTTTTTGTAACGCCTGTCGTCGTCCTCCTTAATATGCATCCAGTAGACAAACACCAGGCCTGCAATGGTAACCAGCACAACTTCAAGCAGTGCATCGCTGTGATTGGTCGTAAAAAGCAGTGCCTGAGGCAGCATTGCCGCCAGAGAGGCGCCTATGACAATCAGCGTGGGCAGGATGCCGAAGACGAACCCGGTGTAGAGAACGATCAGCAGGTAAAGGTTACGCTCGATGGTATGCCTGCTCAGATTAAAAAGAAAGAAGTCCGATTTGAAACCGCCCGGCCAGATTACATCGCGATAGAGAAATAAGGTTATAACGCCGAACAGGGCTATAATTATCCAGAAATGGTAGCGTGACCAGATTTTATACGGAAACCTCATGTCATACAGGCCTCAGCCAGATTGCTGCAACAGCAGACAAAAAGACCCTAGGGCAGCTCCTCCAAGGTGAGCCAGCCTTTTTTTAATCCGTACACTATTGCCTCAGACCTTGAACCCACCCCCAGCTTATTGAAGATGCTTCGCAGGTGGGTTTGCACCGTCCTCACGCTCAGGGTCAGGCTGTCGGCTATCTCCATGTTGCTCATGCCTTTGGCTGCCAGTCTCAAAACTTCCATTTCACGATCGCTCAGAACCTCGCCCGGCGTCTGCAGCACCTGCTCCTCGATCGGAGATCGGAGGCGGTTGAGCACTTTTTTCATAATCTTGGGATGCAGAACCGGCTCGCCCGCCATCACCTGACGTATGGCAACTATCAATTCTTCGCCGCTCGATTCCTTGAGCAGGTACCCGGCCGCACCGGCCTCCAGAAGGGCGAAAACATACTCATCATCATCATAGCCGGTCAGCACCAGAATGGCGGTATTGGGATAGAGAGCTTTCACCTGTTTGGTGGACTCGATCCCATTAAGCCGCGGCATCGATACGTCCATAATGATGATGGCCGGCCTCAACTTCTTTGCCAGATCCACTGCCTCGATCCCATCGCTGGCCTCTCCCACAACCTCGAAATCGTTCTGCGATTCCAACAGTCGCCTGGTCCCCTCCCTGACAACTTTATGGTCTTCAGCCAGCAAAATCCTTACTTTCTCCATACGAAGTTACCCCTTTGAGTGTGATTATATACACAATAAATACACTATTCAAGCCATCAAACGTGTCCCTTCAGCATAAATGCTTACGTATTTCGGTTGGACATCGTCACGGCAGCTTTTCCTGTTTTCGATCTCAACTGCCTCGTGGGTTTGTTACCATGGTAAATATAGCGGTGATTAAGCTTTGAGACGGATGGAACGGACCGCAGTCTGTATTAGATTATTATACAATCAGGGTCTTTGTGTGCACCTCTGACCCCACGTACTGAAATAACAATCATGCCTTTAGCTATGAGCGAGAAGATAAACCGTTTGCCGGCGGTAGATGCCGCAGAGCAGACCGATTACTGGGCGGGCAGGTCTCCCTGCTGGGAGATGTGCCATTGCCCTGCGATGATCAGGAATGAATGCCCCGCCACCAAGTACCACTTTATACCGTGCTGGCAGATAGAGGGCACATACTGCAAGCTGGACAATTACGGGGAAAGCGGCACGGATACCACTATCTGCCAGGTTTGCCGCGTTTATAAGAAATACGGAAACGGTGAGCCCATTGAGCTCAAACTTTTCGGCCGCGGCATAGACAGTTCATTGAAGTCATTGGGAAAGCTGGCTAAGGATTGACTAAACATATGAAAAGTATTAGAATTCCCAGTCGGTTGGGCCATCGAAAATCATCGTCTCACCAGTGGAATAGGGTCGTATGACTTTATTCCACTTTTTTACGGATATATCCTGAGTTAGGAGGTTTATATGGCAAAGCAAAAGGCAGCCCCAGCAACCACCGCGGATACCGGGAGAGGCTTCGCCGGCAGGGCCTTCCAGCGTATCCAGGGAATCATCGATGATACAGGCGGACAGGCGGGTGCCCCCATCCGCGTCCTCCAACAGGCACAGGGTATCATCGGATACCTGCCGCCCACTGTGCTGAAGACGATCTCAAGGGACCTGAAGATACCCCTGAGCGAGCTGCACGGTGTAGTAACGTTCTATAGCTTCTTCACCATGCAGCCCAAAGGAAGGCATGTCATACAGGTCTGCCTTGGCACTGCCTGCTATGTAAAGGGAGGCCAACAAATACTCGATTTACTCAAGAAAGAATACGGCCTTGAACCTGAGGGGATCACCCCGGACGGTAAATTCTCCCTTGAGATTGTTCGCTGCCTCGGTTGCTGCGGCCTCGCACCGGTCATTGCCATCGGCGACGACATCCATCGCAAAGTTAAACCGGGCCAGGTTAAAGACATCCTGGGCATGTATCAGTAGGAGGCAAATGAAGTGCAAAAAATAACCTCATATGAAGAATTAATTAAACTCCAGAAGAAAATTGCACCCACCTTAAAAGTCCGTGAAAACAGGGATTTTTCCGCATTCAAGACGTCTCCGGAAATTTGCATCCAGCAATGTAGAGGCGCCGGTTGTACCGCTGCCGGCGGTGACAGGGTAACAGAAAAATTCGAAGAACTGCTCAAGAAAAAGGGCATGGGCAATAAAGTTACTATCGTCAGGACCGGCTGTCTCGGCCCCTGTGAAATGGGCCCGACAGTCATTATAAATCCGGGCGATATCCTCTATGTAAGGGTCACCCCGGAAGATGTTGAGGAGATTGTAGAAAAACATGTTCTCAAGGGGCAGATCGTGGAGAGATTAGTCTATCACGATCCTGTTACCAACAAAGCCATACCGGAAAGGCTGAAAATCGGCTTCCTGGCTGAACAGGAGCTTCGTATTCTGCACAATAACGTGCTCATCGATCCTTACAATATAGAAGAGTACATCGGGCGGGGCGGTTATGAAGCTCTGGCTAAAGCGCTGTTTAAAATGAAACCGGATGACGTATTGGAGGAGGTAAAGAAAGCTAACATACGCGGCAGGGGTGGCGCAGGCTTCCCCACCGCAACAAAATGGGGATTTCTCAAGAAATCGCCGGGCAATGTCAAGTATCTTCTATGCAACGGCGACGAGGGCGACCCCGGCGCCTATATGAACCGTGCGGTGCTGGAGGGTAATCCTCACTCAATTATTGAAGGCATGGCCCTGGGTGCCTATGCGGTTGAAAATGTGAAGGAAGGGTTTGCCTACATACGAGCCGAGTACCCGCTGGCCATTGAAACGCTGGCCGCAGCCATCAAACAGGCCAGGGAATATGGATTCCTCGGCAAGAACATCATGGGCACCGACTTCGAGTTCAACCTGGATATCTTCCCTGGCGCAGGCGCTTTTGTCTGCGGAGAAGAAACAGCTCTGATGACCTCCGTTGAAGGCAAGCGCGGTATGCCGAAGCAGAGGCCGCCCTTCCCCTCCGACAAAGGCCTTTTCCAGAAGCCTTCTGCTCTCAATAATGTTGAGACATGGTCATATATACCCAGGATTATCCGCGAGGGCGCTGACTGGTTCACCAGTGTCGGCACTGAAAAATGTACCGGCACCAAGACCTTCAGCCTCGTAGGCAAGGTTAACAACGTCGGCCTGGTGGAAGTTCCCCTGGGCACCAGCCTGGGTAAAATTGTATTTGATCTGGGCGGCGGTATCCCCAAGGGTAAAAAATACAAAGCCACTCAATTGGGCGGCCCGTCAGGCGGAGTTATTCCG
>JBAZLT010000023.1:0-11814 GCA_041650115.1 Dehalococcoidia bacterium
TGTCGATCTCAGGGATGCAAAGACGGTGGCAGGAGCGGTTGAAGCGATCGATATGTTTATCCGCCCTGAACACGTTGATGGTCCCGTCCTTGACCCGGAAAGCCTTCAATCCTTCGAAAACAGCCTGCGCATAGTGAAGGACGGTTAATGAAGGCAGCATGTGTACATGTGCAAAAGGTGTGATCCTGGCCGGGCCCCATTTACCGTTCTTATAGTCCATTCTGAGCATATGGTCGCTGAAGACATCTCCGAAGCCCAGTCCCGAAAAATCCACTTTATGGATCTTTGTCTTCTTCGCTTTTTTGATCTGCATGGTCATGTGTACCACCTGCCTTGTGTATTAAATTTACATCTGGGGAAGAGGGGACTCGAACCCCTACGCCTTGCGGCACATGATCCTAAGTCATGCTCGTCTGCCAGTTCCGACACTCCCCCGTATACTTTTCGAGTGAAAAGTGCCCATCATTCTATCAAATATACTGCGGCGAAGCTATAGCCTCCCTGCTCGAATTCTCATTGTACGCCACCCTGCGTACAAGTTACAATCTCCGGCCATGGAAAGATGCAATAAAAAAAGGCAGGGAAGCCGGTACCGGCTTCCCTGCCTTTTAGATATCACGTTATGCAGTCGAATTAGGCGATTCTAGTCTCCGGGTTTACCGATGGTCCAGAGCATCTTGATAGCGCCGATGACAGCTGCCGGGGCTACCAGCACCGTAACATAGGCCAGTACACCGGCGATGAAAGTGTCGATACCCAGGAATTTAAGAGGTGCAAATGCATTGCCGACAACGATCAAAGCGATCGATGCCAGCAGCAGAGACTGAACTTCTTTGGGTGTGATGTTAAGGAAGCCGATTACGATACCCAGGATGACGAGGATGATGGCTATAATAGCATTGCCCGGGAGCACCAGCCCTGCAACCAGAGCGATGACAAGACCCACGATTAAAGCCCAGAAACCAATGAGACCTACAACCCTTGCTTTGTCAACTGCCATTGTATCCTCCTTATTAATTCCTTAAACTTCATTATATACCCTGCAGGGAAATATTGGAATAGGTGATAATACTTAGATGACCGGCTGAAAAAGGAGGGGAGCCGATGAAAAGAGCTGGTGAGCCGTGGAGGGCTCGAACCTCCAACCGGTTGATTAAGAGTCAACTGCTCTACCTGTTGAGCTAACGGCCCGAAAGACAAAATATGGTAGCATCACCCCAAGCTGTAAGTCAAACAGTATAGCTCTGCCCCTTCCTTTCCGTTTGCTTATAATGTAAGGTGTCATGGGAAAGGCATTCGATGTGATGGACCATACTGCAGATATCGGCATCGTTGCATACGGTAACGACCTGGTCACATTATTCTCCAATGCCGCCGCCGGTATGCTGTCCCTGATATCTAAAAGTGGTGGACATGTGTACGACGTTACCAGAACGATAAGCCTGGAGGCTGAAGATAACGAGACGCTCTTGATCGAATGGTTGAATGAGCTACTATACATAATATATACAGAGAAGCTGGTGCTGCATGGATTTGATATAGTTATTGACGAAGGACGATTGACAGCTGAATGTGCCGGACAGAAGCTGAAACAGGGAGGTCTGGTAATAACCAGGGAGATAAAGGCCGCTACCTATCACGACCTGGAGATCACGTATAAAGAAGGCATATATTCAGCTAAAATAATCTTCGATATTTAGGGTTATATCAACTATGGCATGGCAGGGCGAGATACGCAGAATAGATGACTACCGCTGGGAGATACCGCAGGACTATAAGAGCGGTATGAAGGTGCCAGGGCTGGTTTATGCCGACAGCGCCATGCTGGACAAGATCAGGGAAGAGCAGTCGCTGGAACAGGTGGCCAATGTTGCCTTTCTGCCCGGTATAGTCGGCCGCTCTCTGGCTATGCCGGATATCCACTGGGGCTACGGGTTCCCCATCGGCGGTGTGGCTGCGATGCGTGTCAGCGACGGCGTAGTATCTCCCGGCGGCGTGGGCTACGATATCAACTGCGGCGTCCGCCTTTTGAGAACCAACCTTGGCGAGGACGAGGTCAGACCGAAAATTCAGGAATTGATCAATCATCTTTTCAACAATGTTCCGTCCGGGCTGGGCTCGGAGGGCAAGATCAGGATCGGGCAGAAGGAAATGGACGAGGTGCTGGCTTCCGGCGCCGAGTGGGCCGTCAAGAAAGGCTATGGTACCAGACAGGACCTCGAGGTTACCGAGGAACAGGGCTGCATGAAGATGGCCGATCCCGGCAGGGTCAGCGAGCGGGCTAAAAAGCGCGGTATGCCGCAGCTCGGATCTCTGGGCTCGGGCAACCATTTCCTGGAAGTGCAGGCGGTACGCCGGATATACGACAGGACAGCCGCCGCAGCAATGGGAATCACCCGCGAGGGACAGGTATTGATGCTGATACATACCGGATCGCGCGGACTGGGACACCAGGTCTGCGACGACTACCTGAGAATTATGGGCGCGGCCGTCAGAAAATATGAAATAGCCCTGCCCGACCGCCAGCTGGCATGCGCACCGGTGCAATCGGAAGAGGGACGTGACTACCTGGCGGCCATGGCCTGTGCCGCCAACTATGCCTGGGCCAACAGGTTGTGCATCGCGCACTGGGTGAGGGAGTCTTTCACGAATATATTCGGCAAGAGCGTGGATGAGATTGGTCTGGAGCAGGTCTACGATGTGGCCCACAATATCGCCAAGATAGAGGAGCACAGTGTAGATGGAAAAACATTGCGGCTGTGTGTGCACCGCAAAGGCGCGACGCGCGCCTTCCCTGCCGGCAGGAGGGGTGTGCCCGACCGCTATAGCTCCATAGGACAACCGGTGCTGATACCCGGCGATATGGGCAGGTGTTCCTTCATTGCGGTGGGGACGGAAAAAGCTTTGCAGGAGACTTTTGGCTCCACCTGCCATGGCGCGGGCAGGCTGCAGAGCAGGGGCGCTGCCAGGAGAGGGATGCGCGGATCGGATGTGGCGCATGAGCTTGCAGCGAAGGGCATCTATGTTAGAACCGACGATCTGGAGTCGCTGGCGGAAGAGGCTTCATACGCCTACAAGGATGTGGCAGGCGTAGTTGGAATTGCGCAGGGTGCGGGCATATCCCGTAAAATCGCTATGACTGAACCGCTGGGCGTAATCAAGGGATAGGCTGCCTGGAATTGAGATAAAATTAGGCTTTAAGGCGTTTGTCATAATCAGTGCAAGCGTGTAAAATTAGTCAGAAATTTTTAATAAGGAGTGACAATCATGGGTCTAGCAAGAGAAGTAGTGATTATCGACTATTTACGCTCCCCGTTTTCCCGCTCCCGTCCCAAGGAACCCGAGAAGGACCTTTTGAACGGCTACAGGATGGACGAGGTCCTCGCCATGCTCTGGAATGAGATGATCAAGAGGACCAAGCTGGATCCAAAGGAGATCGACGAGGCCATCACAGGCACGGCAAATCCGCTGCTCGAAAACTTCACATTCGGCGGCAAATTCCCTGCATTTTATGCCAACCTGCCTTTCGAGATCTCCACGCAGCAGGTTGACCAGCAGTGCGGCTCAGCACTGTGCGGTCTGAGGACCGGTGTCATGAGCATTGCCTGCGGCTATGCCGATGTGGTCCTCTGTGGCGGCATCGAGCACATGACGCATATCCCCATGGGCGGCGGCGGCGCCATCAAGTATCCGGATGGGCTCATCAACGATCCCAAATATAAGAAGATCGACCTGATGTTCTCCGTCAACATGGGCTTTACCGCCCAGAAGCTGCAGGAGATGGCCGGCATATCCAGGGAAGATATGGACAAGTTCGCTGTCAGGTCGCATCAACTCGCAGCCCAGTCGAAGGAATGGCTGAAGGGAGAGATTATGCCGGTCGAGATCACCCTGCCTGACGGCAGCAAGCAGATGTTCGATTACGATGCTTCTGTCAGGGGCGATACCACTCTGGAGCAGATCGCTGGATTGAAACCTGCCTATAAACCCGATGGAACCATTACGGCAGGCACATCCTCACCGCTTAACGCGGGCGCCACTGCCATGCTGATCATGTCAAAGGACAAGGCCAAGAAGCTGGGCCTCAAGCCCATAGCCAGCTTCGTCTCGTTCGGTGTTGCAGGCGTCGACCCCACCATCATGGGGGCGGGCCCTGTTCCTTCCACAAAGAAGGCCCTCGATGCAGCCGGCCTGAAGGCCAAGGATATCGACTACTGGGAGGTCAACGAGGCGTTTGCCGTTGTCTCCCTGTATGCCGTCAAAGAGTTTGGCCTGAAATGGGACCAGGTCAATGTGCACGGCGGCGCAATGGCTATCGGCCACCCGCTGGGCGCCAGCGGCATCCGGCTGGTCGGCACTCTGGCCCGCATTCTCAAGGAGAAGAAGGGCAAGTATGGCGTCGCCACGATGTGCGAGGGCGGCGGTCAGGGTATAGCGGCTATTATCAAAGCTGAATAATCAGGCACAAGAGCATAACAAACAGGGCGGCCTTAGGCCGCCCTGTTTTTATTTTAATGGCACCGTGTCATTGCGAGGAACGTAGTGACGAAGCAATCTTGTGCGTTCATGCGTGTGTACAGGATTGCCGCGCCCTTCGGGCTCGCAATGACGAATTAAAAGGGATTCCTCGCAATGACGAATAAAAAGTGTTTTCTTGCAATGACCGGTGAATAAAGCGTCATTCCTTCGATGGCTTATCAACGCCGGGACTTTCTGTCAAGCTTGATCAGGAAATATTCCATGCTGTCGTTCAGCGCCAGCCAGCTGGCCTCGATGATATTGGTGGATCCTCCCACGGTGCGCCACTGCACCCTGCCGTTGGACGACTC
The DNA here is from genome assembly GCA_041650115.1 of Dehalococcoidia bacterium. Classification (GTDB taxonomy): domain Bacteria; phylum Chloroflexota; class Dehalococcoidia; order GIF9; family UBA5629; genus CAIMUM01. The sequence goes on from JBAZLT010000023.1 coordinate 4,830, forward strand.
GATGAACACGCGCACCAGCGAGCCCGTGCCGCTGCTCCCCTCCAGAATGCGCACCTTGTAATCGATCAGATCCACTTTCGACAGGCCGGGATAAAACTCCAGCAGCGCTTTGCGCAGTGCGCGGTCGAGCGCATTTACCGGGCCGTTGCCCTCGGCCGCCGTATGCATGACCTTGCCTTCCACTCTTACCTTGATGGTCGCCTCGGCCAGCAGCTCGCTGCCTATATCATAGGCCGAGGGCAGGCGCCTGTGTCTCTCCACGACGACCATATAATCGACCAGGCTGAAGGACGGCTTATAGCCGTGCTGCGAACGCAGCAGTAGAAGCTCGAAGGATGCATCGGCATCCTCGTATTGAAAGCCCATATTCTCCAGATGCTTGATCTGGTCAAGTATCAGACGCGCCTCTTTGCCGTGAGGCGGCATGGGGATGCCCAGCTCCCTGGCTTTGTAAATGATATTGCTTTTACCGGAGAGCTCGGATACCACAATCATGGGGCTGTTGCCAACGAGCGCGGGATCGATATGCTGATAACTCTCCTCCCATTTAGCCATGGCCGATACGTGCAGTCCGGCCTTGTGCAGGAATGCGTTATTTCCCACGTAGGGGAGGTTGGAGCCCGGCGGAAAGTTGGCCACCTCGGAGACGAAGCGCGAAACCTCGGTCAACTTTGAAAGTTGAGTTTTGCTCAGGCATTTAACGCCGAGCTTGATCTGAAGGGCGGGTATGATGGAGCAGAGATTGGCATTGCCGCAGCGCTCGCCATACCCGTTGATGGTGCCTTCGACGTGAACGGCGCCCGCCTTCACGGCCGCCACCGATACGGCGGTGGCCATATCGCTGTCGTTGTGCGCATGTATGCCCAGCGGGCAGTCCAGTTTTTTGGCTGCCTGCTTGACGGCTTCCGCCGCTTCCCAGGGCAATGTTCCGCCGTTGGTATCGCACAGAACCAGGCAGTCCGCACCCCCTCCGGCTGCCGCCTCTAGAGTACGCAGGGCATAGGCGGGATTCGACTTGTATCCGTCGAAAAAGTGCTCGGCATCAAAAAATACCTTCAGTCCCTTCGATTTCAGGTAGGACACCGACTCTTCGATGACAGCAAGGTTGTTTTCGAGACTGGTTTCCAGCACGCGCTTTACCTGGATATCCCACGATTTGCCCACGATGTTGACTGCCCGCGCGCCGCTTTGCACCAGCGCCTGAAGTCCCGGGTCCCCGGATGCCCGTGTATCCACGCGGCGCGTGCTTCCGAAGGCCACCAGCGTGGCGTTCTTGAGCTTCAGGTTTGCCGCTCGGGCGAAGAACTCGGTGTCTTTGGGGTTGGATCCGGGCCAGCCTCCCTCGATGTAGCGGATACCCAGGTCGTCCAGCTTCTGCACGATCTTGAGCTTGTCGGTGACGGTGAAGGAGATACCCTCCTGCTGCGCGCCGTCCCTCAGCGTCGTATCATAAATCTCGATATGTCTCATTGCATCAGATGCCCCGCTCGATCTCACGAGCTATGACTTTTCCCATACGCTGCGTGCCTGCCTGTTTCATACCGGCAGTCATGATATCTTTGGTGCGATGGCCATCATCGAGCACTTTCAGTACCGCCTTCTCCACGGCGGCTGCCTCTTTGCTCAGCCCCAGTGAATAATGCAGCATCATTCCCGCGCTCAATATGGCTGCTATGGGGTTGGCCAGGTCCTGTCCGGCGATGTCCGGCGCGCTGCCGTGGATTGGCTCGTACAGACCGAAGGCGTGGGAGGATTTACCTGCGGGTATGCCGGCCAGGCTGGCGGAGGGCAGCATGCCCATTGAGCCTGCTAGCATGGAGGCTTCATCGGTAAGTATATCGCCGAACATATTCTCGGTTACGATCACGTCGAAATAAGCCGGATCGCGGATAAGGCGCATGGCGCAGGCGTCCACCAGCATATTATCCACCGTGACGGAGGGATACTCTCCCGCCAGCTCCCCCGCTATCTGTCTCCAGAGCCTGGAGGACTCGAGCACGTTGGCCTTGTCCACGGAAGTCAGCCTGCGGCGGCGCGAACGCGCCAGTTCGAAACCGACGCGCAGTATGCGCTCGATCTCCTTCTCGGTATAGACCATCGAGTCGACCGCCCGCCTGCCGCGGGAGGTGCTCCAGCGCCGCTTGGGACGACCGAAATACAGCCCGCCCGTCAGCTCACGCACCACCATCATGTCCACCTTGCGGACGATCTCCGGCTTAAGGCTGGTGGCATTCTCCAGCACCTTGAACATCCTGACCGGGCGCAGATTGGCAAAGAGCCCCAGCTCTTTCCGTATGGCAAGCAGCCCGTCCTCGGGCCTGGTCGCAGCGCGGGGGTCGTCCCACTTCGGTCCGCCCACTGCGCCCAGCAGCACGGCATCGCACTTCCTGCAGATATCGATGGTCGCCTGCGGCAGGGCGGTGCCGAATTTATCGATGGAAATGCCGCCGATAAATCCCTGCTTGCAGGTGAACCTGTGGCCGAAGCGGCTGCCCACTACATCCAGCACGCGCCGCGCCTCGTCCGTAACGTCCGGCCCGACGCCGTCTCCCGGCAGGACTGCTATATTGAAATTCAAATCACCTTGCTCCGACGCTCTTTTTTCGGATATGTTCTATCAGGCCGCCCGCGTTAATAATCTCCATCATAAAATCCGGATATGGCTTTGCCTTAAAGGTCTTTCCGCTGGACAGGTTGGTAATGGTACCCGTTGCCAGATCCACCTCAACCGTGTCTCCCTGCTTGATATTCTCCACGGCCTCTGCAGATTCCAGCAGGGGCAGCCCGGTGTTGATGGCATTGCGAAAAAAGATACGTGCGAAGCTTTTACCGATGACGCAGGAGATACCTGAGGCCTTGATGGCAGAGGGGGCGTGCTCACGCGAGGAGCCGCAGCCGAAGTTGGATTCGGCCACTATGATATCACCCGGCTTTACCCTCTGCACGAAGTCGGCATCGATGTCCTCCATGCAGTGCGCCGCCAGCTCCCTGGGCTCGTGCATATTGAGGTAGCGCGCGGCGATGATGGCGTCGGTATCTATATTGTCGCCGTACTTATGAATCTTGCCTTTGTGCGGCATTTTATTTGACCTCCTCCGGCCCGGCGATCCTTCCCAGTATAGCGCTGGCCGCCGCTACGGCCGGATTGGCCAGGTAGACCTCCGACCTGGGGTGACCCATGCGGCCGACGAAATTGCGGTTGGTGGTGGAGACACATCTCTCTCCTGCGGCCAGTATTCCCATATGCCCGCCCAGGCAGGGGCCGCAGGTGGGCGTGCTGACCGCTGCGCCGGCCCTGATGAATATCTCGATCAGGCCTTCTTTGAGCGCTTCAAGGTAGATCTGCTGCGAGCCCGGCAGGATGATGCAGCGCACGTGAGGATCGACCTTCCTGCCCTTGAGCACACGCGCCGCCAGGCGCAGGTCATCCAGCCTGCCGTTGGTGCAGCTTCCGATAACAGATTGGTCGATGGCAACATTGCCCACAAGGCTGATGGGCCTGGTGTTGGAAGGCAGATGGGGGAAGGCCACCTGGGGCTCTATTTTGGCTGCATCATATTCGATTACACGCGCATATTCGGCATCTACGTCGGAGGCATACACCGTATATTTACCGCGGGCGCGTCCTTTGAGATAGCGCAGCGTCGCTCCGTCCACCTGAAAAAGGCCGGCCTTGCCTCCCGCCTCGATCGCCATATTGGACATGGTGAAACGGCCGTCCATGCCGAGGTTATTAATTGCCTCGCCGTGAAACTCCATGGCGGAGTAGAGCGCGCCGTCGACACCTATATCTCCGATAGTATAAAGGATAAGGTCCTTGCCGCCGGTCCATTTGCCCGGCTTGCCGTGATAAACGAATTTAATGGTAGGTGGCACCTTCATCCAGATCTCGCCGGTGGCCATGGCCACGGCGATATCGGTCGATCCCATACCGGTGGCGAATGTGCCCAGAGCGCCGTAAGTGCAGGTGTGGGAATCGGCCCCAACGATCACCTGTCCCGGCAGCGCCAGTCCTTTCTCAGGCAGGATGACGTGCTCGATACCCATCTCACCCACCTCGAAATATATCAACCCGTGCTTCCCGGCAAACTCGCGCATCATGGCGGCCTGCGTGGCGGACTGTATGTCTTTATTGGGACAGAAATGGTCCGGCACCATTACGATCTTGTTGGGATCGAAAACATGTGGGAAGCCCAGCCGTTCGAACTCCCTGATGGCGATGGGCGCGGTGATATCGTTGGAGAGCACCAGGTCGCATTTTGCGCTGATGAAATCCCCGGCGCTGACCTTATCTTTACCGCAGTGTGCGGCCAGTATTTTCTCCGCTAATGTCAATCTATCATAATCCTCATTATATTTTGCGGGCTGTCATTGCGAGCCCGAAGGGCGTGGCAATCTTGTATACCCGTGATTAATCACAAGATTGCTTCGTCGCTACACTCCTCGCAATGACATGTTTTATCCCATTCATCCTTTGGCCCTTGGTATCATAAGGACCAGTACGGTTATAAGAGCTGTCGCCACAGCGATGATATACAGCCCGACCCCCGCAGCGATACCGATGGCCGCGGTTACCCAGATGCTGGCTGCAGTGGTGATGCCCATAACCTTGTCGCCGCGCATGCCGCGGAAAATAACACCCGCGCCGATGAAGCCGATGCCGGTGACCACGCCTGCAGCTATCCTGGCCGGATCTACGTTGCCGGTGAACCCCAGTACGGAGACCACGGTGAAGAGCGCCGAACCCAGGCAGATCAGCATATGGGTGCGCAGCCCTGCCGGTTTACCGGCCCTTTCGCGCTGGAACCCGATGGCGCCGCCCAGTGCTGCGGCGAGCAGCAGCCGCAGGCCGGCCTCGAGCTCAGGGCTCATCCCTTTCCTCCTCGCGAGGGGACTTCTTCTGCACCAGCAGGCGGTTAAGCGCATTCATATAGGCCTTGGCACTGGCCACAATGATGTCGGTGTCCGATCCGCGGCCGGTGTAAGTGGCGCCCTCGCTTTCGATGCGAATGAGCACCTCGCCCAGGGCATCTATACCCTCGGTCACGGACGATACGGTGAACTCGGTCAGTGTGTTGGGCACACGAACGATGCGGTTGATGGCCCTGTAAACTGCGTCCACGGGACCGCTCCCCAGTGCAGCATCGGCCAGCACTTCTTTGTTGGGACCTATCAGCCTGACCGTCGCTGTGGGCATGCTGTGGTTGCCGCAGCTCACCCCGACATGTTCCAGGTGATAGACTTCACTGGCAGTGCGGAGCTCCTCGCCTATCAGCGCCTGAATATCGCGGTCGGTGACCTCCTTCTTCTTATCGGCCAGATCTTTAAAGGCCTTGAAGGCGCGTGAGAGCGCCGCTTCGTCCAGCGCATACCCGAGCTCAAGCAGCCTTTCTTTGAAGGCATGCCTGCCGCTCAGCTTGCCGAGAACGAGCGCGCTGGAGGGGACTCCCACCGCCCGGGGGTCCATGATCTCATATGTGCCGGCCTTTTTGATGATGCCGTCCTGGTGGATGCCGGACTGGTGGCGGAAGGCATTGGCGCCCACTATGGCCTTGTTCTGAGGCACGACAAACCCGGTCAGCTCGCTCACCATGCGGCTGGTCTTGTATATCTGCGTGGTATCTATACCGGTAGATAAATGGAACAGGTCGCCACGCGTCTTGAGGGCCATAACCAGCTCTTCCATTGCTGCGTTACCGGCCCTCTCTCCGATGCCGTTAACGGTGCATTCCACCTGTCGAGCGCCTTTGCGGACGGCCTCCAGGCTGTTGGCTACGCCCAGGCCGAGGTCATTGTGGCAGTGAACGCTGATCAAGGCTTTAGATATGTTGGGCACGTTTTTGACAATGCCTTCGATCAGCTTGCCGAACTCGCCGGGTGTGGCATAGCCCACGGTATCGGCGATATTTACCGTGGTTGCGCCCGATTCGATGACGGCCTGGAGTATCTCATAGAGGAATTTAATATCGGTGCGGGTGGAGTCCATGGGCGTGAACTCTATATCATCCAGGTATCCCCTGCCGTGGTCGACCATGCTCGACGCCAGCTTGAGGACATCGTCCTGGCTTTTTTTGAGCTGGTATGCCAGGTGCATGCTGGAAGTGGAAAGAAAAATGTGGATACGTTTTTTCCTGGCCGGTTTGACCGCCTCCCAGGCGCGGTCGATAGCCTCCTTATTGGCGTGGCTGAGGGCGCATACGGTTGTGTTGCTGAGCTCGCGCGCGATCAGGCGCACCGCTTCGAAGTCCCCCTGGGAGGTAACGGGGAAGCCGGCCTCTATAATATCAACGCCAAGCTTCTCCAGCTGGCGAGCGATCTCCAGCTTCTCCTCCGGATTGAGGCTGGTTCCTGCAGCCTGTTCGCCGTCCCTCAGGGTTGTATCGAAAATAAGGACACGTTCACCTTTCATCGATATATCCTCATGTAACGCTGTGGCGGGTATACCCGGATGTGCTATTTCAGCCAGGGCATCATGGCGCGCAGCTTCTTACCCACCACCTCGATCTGATGCTCGGCCTCCTTCCGCTTGAGCGCATTATAAACAGGGCGGTTGGCCTGGTTCTCCAGGATCCACTCGCGCGCAAAGCTGCCGTTCTGGACTTCCTCCAGTATCTCCTGCATCTCGCCCTTGACCGATTCATTGATAATCTGGGGGCCGCGGGTGTAATCTCCGTACTCGGCCGTGTCGCTCACGGAGTAGCGCATGAAGCTCATGCCGCCCCGGTGTATGAGGTCAACGATCAGTTTCAGCTCATGCAGGCACTCGAAGTAGGCGATCTCGGGCTGATAGCCGGCTTCCACCAGGGTATCGAATCCTGCCTTAATCAAGGCGGTCACACCGCCGCACAGAACAGCCTGCTCACCGAAGAGGTCCGTCTCGGTCTCCTCGGCGAAAGTGGTCTCGATAACGCCGGCCTTGGCGCAGCCGATGCCCCTGGCATAGGCCAGAGCCTGCTGCTTGGCCTTGCCTGAAGCGTCCTGGTAC
>JBAZLT010000024.1:0-11583 GCA_041650115.1 Dehalococcoidia bacterium
CGCCCTTGATATAGCGGGGCAGGGAGACCGGCTCGGGATGACCGGTCAAGACCACTTCCAGCTTCCCAACCGGAGGCATGAACTCGATAATTTCAGGCTGGGTGAATCCCTGCTGCTCGACCCATTTGCCGTTGATAAAAACGGGCACCTTCTCGGCAGTTATATGGAACCAGTGCATCATGGCCGCGGAGCCGGTGGGATCGATGGCGCTCTCGCCCCAGTAAAGCCGGATATCGTCCGTACTGTCCAGGCGGCCGGCGCCCAGCTTGGCTATCAGGTTGGTTACTCCCGGGCTGGCGCCCATGCCGATAATGGCCGCTATACCGGCTTTGCGAGCTGCTTCATCCAGCTCCAGCGAGTCTTTAGTGGCATCGAAATCGTCGTCGATATCGACCATGTTCACCCGCGCTTCGATAGCTGCCTTGATCACAGCTGCTGCATACTTGTAAAAAGGGCCGACTGTGCTGATGACCACATCAGAGCCTTTGAGCAGCTTGACCAGCGACTCCCTGTGGTTTACATCGGCGCCTGCCGTTTTGACCTTCTTGCCCAGCTCGGCCTCGACGCGTTTCAGCCCTTTGACGCTGGCATCGGCTACCGTTATCTCGGCGTCCGTCCTCTCCAGAAGCAGTTTGACTGCCTCGGAGCCCATAGTGCCCGCGCCACCCAGTACCATAATCTTTTTCATGCCCAATATACCTCCTTTATCTTGATTCTAAATATGCTTATCTGCGTTACAGCAGCCTGAGATATCTATAAGTTAAGAAGATTGACCATCCTTTGGGATTCTGCCTCCAGTGATTCAGCCCATGGCTCAAATCCTATTACTTTGATATCCAAACTCCTTTTTCTAATCTCCTCGATCAGATTTCCCATAAAGAACGATTTGCCGTCCATTAATTGGTCGAGATTCATTTTAACGGGGTCTACGGCATTCCCTGCATGATTGGCCATTGCCATTTGTTTCATGTATTCAATCATATTTACTTTCTTTGTAACCCCGCAGGTCGGGCTGTCGTTCATACCGATTACTCCACAGATAATAAAACCTTCCCGAAGGTAATCCTCCATCCTGTCGACCACCTTGACAGCTTCTTTTTTACACAACCTGTTGTACGATGAAAGCGAGGCTTTCGCTATTGGAATGAACAAAGGGAACCAGCCGAACCTGACAGCATGCGTGATTATTGGTAAAAATTTATCGAATTCCTTTCTGGCAGCCCCACCCCACCCAAGACACTCGCAACAAGGGAGCTGTACTATATTAATATCCTTTTTCATAAAAGCCTGGATTAATTCGCTAGAAGGACCCCGTCTGAAAGCCACACCCGGACCGCGCGCATCCACATTTAGCAGACAATGATTTAAGAAGACTATTTTTTTATTCCTGTTGTCCTGATAATCCACGGCAAACCTCCCTCTAGCACCTATAACTATTCTGCCCTTATCAACTTATTTCCTTTTTTCTTTCTCTCGACTGATCTTCACCCCTTCCTTGACCCTGTCCCACGTTTTATCCGTTATCTGCTTTAACTGCTCCTTAACCGGGCGTCCGCTGCCCCCGGTACGGGGTATACTCGCCACGAACTCGATATAACGGGGCACCATAAAATAAGCCATGCGCTCGTCGCAGAACGCGATGACTTCAACGGGATCGACCCTGGCGCCTTCGCGGCAGACAAGCACCAGCTTGACCTCCTCACCCCATACATCGGAATGGGCTGGCACGGCAGCGCATTCCATAACACCGGGATGCGATTCCACAACCTTCTCCACCTCCAGTGCCGAGATATTTTCATCTCCGCGCCTGATCATGTCCTTCTCACGGCCGACAAAGAAAAAATATCCGTCCTTATCCTGGTAAGCCAGGTCGCCAGTATGCCACCACAGGTTGCGAAAGGCCTCCAGCGTTTTCTCCGGCATTTTATAGTAGCCCTCGAAAATGGTGTGCGGCTGCTTCGGCCGCAGCACTATCTCCCCCACCTTACCCCGCGTCACTTTGCGGTCCGTGGAATCGAAGAGCTGCACATCGAAATAGCCGCGCGGCTTGCCGAAGGAGCCGGGCCTGATATCGTCATATGTAGCCACGATGGTGCAATCCCCCTCCGTCAGGCCGTAGGTGTTGACCAGCCTTACATTGAAACGGTTCTCGAAAGCCTGCTGGCTCTCCGGAGTAATATGAGCGGTTGAGAAGACCCGCATAGGGTTGTCCGCATCGTCCGGCTGCTCGGGCGCCATTAAAAGGATCTTGATCACAACCTCGAACATGCCGGATATGGTGCAATTGTATTTTCTGATATCCTGCCAGAAATCCGACGGACTGAAGCCGCGCGTGAGTAAAAAGCCGCCGCCGTAGAGCATGGCGCCCAGCACCAGACCGAACTGCGGCGCCTCGTGAAAAAGAGGAATGTAGCCGTAACCGACATCGCCCTTCCTTGCTCCGTTGACCGTCACGTACTGGCTGGCGACGAAGAAGGCCTGATTGTGCGTGATCAGCACGCCCTTGGAGGGACCGGTCGTGCCGGAGGTGAACATCAGCGCCATGATGTCGTTATACTGCACTCCTACTTCAGGCAGCTCAGCTTTCTCCCTTAGCAGCATGGAAAACGGCAGGGCCTTAATTTTTTTAAAAGGATCGCCATCGAATTGCCCCTCGATAATGATCGTCTTAACCTTTTTAATGCGGCCCTCCACGGACCTGATCTCATCGATGAAGCTGCTGCTGATGACAAGTATCTCAGCATCAGAGTAGTTAATAAGGTATTCAAGGATGTTGCCTTTATGAAAAGGGTTGAAGGGGGCTTCGATGGCTCCCAGCAGAGCCAGGCCGAACCAGGTGAAGATGAATTCAGGGCAGTTCTCCATCAATATTGCGACGTGGTCGCCCTTTTTAACACCCATTGCGGCAAAGCCGTGCGCAACCCGCCTGGACTGCTCCAGCACCTGCGCGTATGTATAACCTTTGCCCTCAAACCAGAAGTAGATGGAGCCGGGATATTTCCTGGCTGCTTCTTCCAGCATTTTGCCCAGGACGTACTTCTCGCCCGTTACAAATCTCATATCACCGGCCTCCTTAGACTGTTTCGATCGTGTTTATCCGTCAGCGACCCGAGCGGGAAACCTGTGCCATAATCAAATCCATCTGCTCGTTAATATATTGTTCCAGCGTATAGTGCTCCTTCAGCAGCCACCTGCGGAAGGCCCACATATCGCAAAGCACAACGATGTTATTGGCGGCCAGAGTTGGGTCCTTGACCTTGAACTTGCCTGCCCTGACGCCCCTTTCAAGTATTGTCTGGAATATCTGGATGGTGCACTCCTCCTGCATTTTCAGCGCCCTGAACTGTGCAGGCGAGAGTTGTTTTGCTTCCTGATACCAGAAAACGGTCAGATCCTGGTACTCCTCGACCCATTTCAAATATTCCACCACGGCATATTTAAGGGCGCGTCGTGGCTCCATTTTCTCCACCACCGCCTGATATTTCTTGCTGAAGAAATCGATGGCATTCATGGTATATTCGTGAAAGAGGCCCAGAATACCGTTCTTGGAACCAACGTAGTGATACAGTGTGGCCACGTTCATACCGAGCTCGCCTGCTATATCGCGCACAGAAGTGTTCAGATAGCCCTTGCGGATGAAAAGAGAAGCTGCGCCTCTCAGTATCTGCCTGCGACGCTCTGTTGCCAGACTTTTACGACCCAATGCCTTTCAAGCCTCCACTAATTATTGATCCGAATTCCCGGATATATAAATCAAGCGCTTGTTTTATATATTACGCTTGTGCACACTGGCTGTCAATCCCCTGTTATTAGTCGCGACCGCATATTGACTTTAGCTATTCTCAATGCTATATTGCGATACGATCTGTTAATTCACCTGATTGAGGCAGTTGTTAGGAGGCAGGAATGGTAAAGATCAATACCGTGCTTGGCACCTTGCCGGCAGACCAGATGGGGCCCACTCTCATGCATGAGCACATGGTGCTGGCTTATCCGGGATGGGAGCAGGATGCCGTGGCGCCGCCGGTCGACCTCAAGGAGCTTGCATCCGACTGCGCCCAGGCCCTGGGTGAGGTGAAACAATATGGGATTAAGACCGTGGTGGACGCCACGCCCTGCGACCTCTGGAGAAACGTGGATCTGGACAGGATGGTGGCCGAAAAGACCGGTCTGAATATAATATGTGCCACAGGTATGTACCACGAGGCCGAAGGCATGCCGGTCTACCTCAAATTCCGCAGTCAGGTGATGGATATCACCACCGAGCTCTACGAATCCTTCATGCAGGAGCTGACGGTCGGCATAGGCAAAACCGGCGTCAGGGCAGGCGTGATCAAAGTAGCTACAGGGCATGGCTGCATCTCCCCCTACGAGGAGAAGGTCCTGAAGGCGGCGGCCAGGGCTCAGAAGGAGACGGGTGTGCCCATACTCACACACACGCAGCAGGGGACGATGGGACCGGAGCAGGCAGCGCTGTTGCTGGGCGAAGGCGTACACCCCAAGAAAATAGTCATCGGCCATATGTGCGGCAATTCCGGACTCGAGTATCAGATGTCGGTGATAGATAAGGGCGTTTACATTGGATTCGACCGCTGGGGCATCGGTTTCATCTTCCCGGACAACCTGCGCAAGGCGACGGCGCTGGGTTTGCTGGGACTGGGCTTTGCCGACAGGATCGTGCTTTCACAAGATTGTGTAACACGCTTTATGGGACGGCAAACCGTGATGCCCGATTTCATTCAGGCTCTGATAGCCGATTGGTCCTACACCCACCTTTTCAAGAACATCATCCCTCAACTCAAACAGGCGGGAGTGACCGATGCACAAATAGGGCAGATGATGGTGGATAATCCCAGGAGCATTTTCGGCGGGTGAAGTGTAATGGCAGGCAGGACCGAAATCAGTACACGCATGGGAGGCGGTGGCGCTGATCAAGCTGCGCCTGAATAAATAATAAAGGAGGTTGATATGTCTGATCCCTACTCGGCAAAACCCTGGCTCAAGCACTACGACAAGCATGTTCCCGCGAACCTCTCCTACCCCTGGACATCCTTCATCGACCTGGCTCGCAGAAGCTTCCGCGAAGTGCCCGACCGGGCCGCCATGATCTACATCGACACGGTAATCACCTTCAAAGAGCTGGACCTAATGTCCAACAAGTTCGCCAATTTCCTGCTTGACAGGGGAGTTAAACAGGGCGATGTGGTCGGACTCAACATGCCCAATATCCCGGCTTATATCATATGTTTCATTGGAGCCCAAAAGGTGGGTTGCGTTACAACGGGAGTCAGCCCGCTGCTCACGGAGCATGAGCTGGAGCACCAGCTCAACGACTCGGGAGCCAAATTGCTGGTGACTTTTGATGTTAATCTGGCAAGGGTCAACGCTGTAATCGCCAAGACAAAGGTTAAAACGCTGGTGGTGGCCGGCGTTTTCGACTTCATGGGGCCGGTGGACTGGAATGCGCCCCTCGGCGAAGTCAAGAAGCAGGACGGCATAGACGTCTATAATCACCTCGACATACTGAGGAAATACCCGGATAAGGAGGTTATCACCTGGGTCGACCGCGACTCGGATTGCCTGATGCAATATACGGGAGGAACGACGGGGCCTTCCAAGGGCGCCGTGCTCTCCAACCGCAACGTCACGCACCAGATAGTGCAGTGGGTAACCTGGACCGAGGCCAAGATCGGTGAGGAGGTCGGTGTTTCCGCCTTCCCTCTGTTCCACCAGGCCGGGCTGCTCTACGCCTTCGTGGGCATGTCCATCGGCATGACGCAGGTGCTTATACCCAATCCCCGGGACGTGGCGTTCATAGTCAACCAGATCAAGAAGTACAGCCCGACAGTGGTGGCCAATGTTCCCACGCTGTTCATGGAGATGATGAAGAACGAGGACTTCAAAAAGATGGACCTGTCCTTCGTCAAGTTCTATGCCAGCGGGGCGGCGCCCTTCCCGGCTGAGCTGATCAAGCAGTTCTACTCAATCGTGGGGGATAACAAGCTGATCGAAGTCTATGGCATGACTGAGACCAGTCCCCTGATAACTTGCCAGCCCTATCTGGGCAACAAGAAGGTCGGGGCGGTGGGCATGCCGCTGCCCGATACGGAAGTCAAACTGGTCGATCCCGCGACCGGAGAGCTTGCCAAACTGGGAGAGCCGGGTGAGTTCTGCGCGCGCGGCCCGCAGATAATGAAGGGCTACCACAATAAACCCGAGGAGACGGCCAACTCCATACGCGACGGCTATATGCACACGGGTGACATCGCCACCATGGACGAGGACGGCTTCTTCTACATCGTCGACCGTCTCAAGGACATGGTCAGCGTGAGCGGCATGAAGGTATTCACGCGCGAACTGGACGACATCCTGGCCCAGCATCCCGACATAGAGATGTGTGCTTCGGTGGGCGTGCCTGACCCCGGCAGGGAATTCACAGAGATCGTAGCCTCGGCCATCGTGCTGAAGCCGGGCGTGGAGCCGAATGACGCCACCCGCCAGTCCATTATCAACTTCATGCGTGAGAGGGTCGCTCCCTACAAAGTGCCCAAGCAGATCATTTTCATGGACGCGCTGCCCTTGAGCGCCGTGGGGAAGATACTGAAACGCGAACTGAGAGATATACTCAAGACCAAGAAATAGCACCGGGTTGCCTGCAGCAGGGCGAGTGCATTATACTTGCCCTGCTGCAAATGTTGGGCCACACTAAAGTATCTATCGCAATACCCGTCATCCTGCTGCCTGTGCTGATATGCCTGGCCTGTTCCCAGCAGCCGCAGGCACAGCCCGCCTCTTTCCAGGTCGTATCATTGGGAGTCATGCCTGCACAGGTGCAGGTTGATGAGGAAGCCACCGTTGTAGCCCAGGTGACCAACACAGGAAAGATGGCCGGAAATTACACCGCCGAGCTCAGCATGAACGGCGAAAAAGTTGACACCAAGACCACCACCATCCAGCCGGAAAAGATCGCCAGAATTACATTTACCATATCCAGAGACAAGCCAGGTACCTATGAAATACAGCTGGAAAGCGCCAGCACAACCCTCACCGTGACCGCCATGGAGGAGAGGGATGTTGAGCTCAAGTACGACAGCGGCGTTTCGCAAACGTCACTCTGGGCCGGCAACAACAACGGATTCCTTATCAGTTTCAGCCCCCCGGCCAAACCGTTCATATTGAAAAAAGTCAGCATCTGCGGCGCTATCTACGGTGTATCCTGGGAGGGCAAGATCTTCGAGCTGTCCGTCCTGGATCAATTCTATACTCCTTACTATAAGCAGCTATATGCCATCGCCAGATTCCCGGTTAGAGGCGCCTTCCCCTACCAGGAACCGCCCTGGGTGGATTTCGAGATACCGCCCACACATTTGGAGAACGATTTCCTGGTATACCTTTTCACGGGGACAGGAATGCACAAGGGCATACAGGTAGGCGTGGACAACAGCTTTGTTAACGAGCACTCCGATCTGGCCAGCGGACGGCCGCCCAATATGTCGCTGATTGATATAGACACTTTTTATAACTCGAGCTTCTGGTACAGCGACCGCAGCAAGGTCAACTGGATGATCAGGGCTACGGGCAGCGCGCGCCTGCCGGTCCAATGAGCGAGCCTGCGGACTGCAAATAAACGAGTTGATCATTTTATTCCTCAATTCCACTTTTGTGGCATTAGGGACATCGTGTTAGAATGCTGTAAATTCTCTGCCGAGGAGGTTGCATAATGAAGACCTGGGTCATCGTCGTGTTGTGTATTGTGGCAGTCATCGTCATACTGGGAGGAGTCATTGCCGTCAGGACAATGACGTTCAGCTCCAAACAGCTGCCTGCCGGCAGCAAGGTAACCTATAATATCGACAAAAATCAGGCAGCGCAGAGGCTGTCGGGCTCGATCAAATTCAAGACCATCTTCAATGAGGACATCTCGAAGGTGGATTACGCGCCGTTCGCCAAGCTGCAGGAATACCTTAAAGAGAGCTATCCGCTGGTATATTCGAAGCTGGAAGTCAAGGTGATAAACGGGTACGGGCTGCTCTATATGTGGAAGGGCAGCGACCCGCAGAAGAAACCCATCCTGCTGCTGGCGCACCAGGATGTCGTTCCCGCCCCCGACGAGGGCTGGACGTATCCGCCCTTCTCCGGCACGATCGCAGATGGCTATATCTGGGGCCGCGGCTCACTTGATGATAAAGGCACCCTGCTCAGCATGCTGGAAGCCATGGAGTACCTGATCAAGGACGGCTTCCAGCCCACGCGCTCCATATATCTGGCCTCGGGCTTTGATGAGGAGATAACCGGCCTGCAGGGCGCCGGCAAGATAGCGCAGTACTTCAAGGAGCAGGGACAGGATTTCGAGATGATCACGGACGAGGGTGAAGTGATCATCAGCGGCGCCATACCCGGCATAAAGGTGCCGGTTGCCCTGATCGGCATTGCCGAGAAAGGCTACCTAAACCTGGAGCTTTCGGCGGAATCCGAGGGAGGCCATTCCTCTATGCCACCCAGGCAGACCGCCGCCGGAATCGTTGCTGCTGCTGTGGATAAACTGGAAAAGAACCCCTTCCCCGGCAACCTGGCAGGGCCTGCCTCATGGATGTTCGATTACCTGGGGCCCGAGATGACGCCCCTTTATAAGACCATCTTCGCCAATATGTGGCTGCTGGGGCCGGTGATCGAAAGCCAGCTGGCTGCATCGCCGCCCACCGATGCCACGCTGAGAACGACCACCGCACCCACCATGCTGCAGGGCAGCCTGCGTGAAAACGTCCTGCCCACCAGGGCATCGGCCGTAGTCAATTTCCGCCTCATGCCGGGAGATACCATTGAGAAGGTAACGCAGCGTGTTGTAAAGGTCATAGACGACCCGCGTGTCAAGGTTTCGCAATACGGGGGTGGCGGCACTGAGGCCTCGCCTGTCTCAGGAACGGATACCTGGGCTTTCCAGACCTTCAATCGCACCATCAGGGACGTCTTCCCCGAGGCGCTGGTCACACCTGCGCTGGTTAACTCGGCTTCCGACGCATCCCGCTATATCGGCCTCTCTCCCAACATATTGCGTTTTCTGCCGCAGAGGTTCACCAGCGAGGAGCTGTCTATGCTCCATGGAGTCAATGAGCGTATCTCGGTCGACAACTATGGAGAGACGATCGATTTCTATATCCAGCTGATCAAGAATTACTGTAAATAAGACAAACGCGGGCGGACCTTCGGGTCCGCCCCTACATCATCTTGCCGAGCTGTCTGATTATCTCGTCCTTGTGTTCTGCGACATAGGCGCAGCCGGGATCGTTTTCACATTTTCTGCACTGCAGGTCATACGCGGAATTGATGGCCCCGCATGATGGGCAGGCATAGTGCTCCAGCATTTCCGCATACCACACTTCAGGGCCGGCTTCCCGGATGCGCTCGAGTGAACGCCAGAGCTCGATCCTGTGCGGCATAGCGCACTGGAAATCCTTCAGTTCCTGGCAGGGATAGGATTCACAGCTGCCGCAGAACTCAATACTCTTTTCTTCCGCGCACGCAGCCATTTTGCAGACATCCCGGCAGTAAAACGACCGCAGCTTGGACCGGCATCCGCCGCAGCGTAGCTCCTCCAAAGGAAGCTTGAACCTGTCAGCCAGAAATTTTAACCTTTGCGGATCTTCCTGAGTGCCGATGTAGAGTGTGCAGGAAGGGCAGAAGAGACCGCAGACCGCTGCCTTCTTTACATCGTAAGCCGGCTTTTTCTTATTCGACCTTGTCATTACAATCTCTCTGTCCGCAGATCACTTGACCTGCGCTTTAAGATCGGCATCCGATTGCGCCTGCAACGCCTGCACGAATGGAATAAGCTCGCTGTTCTTCGACATCTGTGTATGTACCTGGGTGGTAGTTGGAGATTCCAGTGCATCGGACAGCACGATGCCGTCCATGCGCTCAGGCGTAATACCCAGCAGTGTCAAGGCTGTCGGGGCAATATCGACCAGCCTGGCAGGACTATCCGATACAAAGCCCTTTTTGACACCCGGGCCGGCAATCAACAAAACGTTATGCTGCTGCAGCCAGGAGATGGAATCATGCTGGCCGATGAACCTTTTGCAATCGAACATGGTCCAATCGATATGGCAGTTCTCCACAAGCAACAGCTCGATATCCGGGCTGCTTGCGCCGGCATAAGTATCAAGCAGGTAACGGTAACAGCTGTCCAGCTCACCCTGCACCTTGGGAGCGGTGTCGGCGGTTGGGACATAAGCGTATTTACCATCCGGCTCAACGATCCTGTAATACGCTCCGAAAATGCCGGGAATTTCAGCCCCCGTGATCCTCTCAGCCACCTGTCTGGTCTGCGACTGGTCCATGAGGTAAATATGGGTGCCCACATTGGAGAAATTACGCTCAGCCACCAGCAATTTATCGATCACAGGCTGCTCAATTTTTATATTGAAGGGAGTCATGGTATGGTCAGAAGTGATCACCCATACCGTATCGTCATATTTGCCTGCCTTTTTGTAGGCTTCCACGATGCGGCCGATCTGTGTATCGACATTTGAGATGACGGAAGCCATTTTCTGCGGATCGGTTATTCCCCCGCAGGCATGCCCGGCGTCATCGGTGGCCGGCAGGTTGATGAGAAGCACCTCCGGACCCGTCTTCTCGATAAGCGAGATCGCCACATCGGTTGCCCAGATATCGGTATCGCGCTCATCCTTCACGTCCCTAATCAGGGACGGATCATTCAGTATATAGTCGGGCGGCAGCATACCTGCAACTCCAGCGGGCCTCAGATGGAAGACGTTGTTATAGCCTATGGGCGCCACACCTTTGGCCTCGGCAAACACACTGTAATCGGCGCTGTCCGCCGCCAATCCCGCGCAGGCGTACCACTTATCGCAGCTTACAGCGGCCACTTTAGCGCCGGGGTTGGCCTTTTTATACAGCGAGCCAATGCTGCCGACGCCGGACTCTTTTATATAGCTGTTGAAGAATCCGGAGGCGACATTGTCGTAATTTGTAATGAAATTACCCTCGATTGTCTTTCGCACCATATTCTCTTGATACCACAGGCCCAGTGCATCCCATCCTGTAGCCCTGATGAAGTCCAGTACCTTCAAGGTAATTCCCAGCTTGAATTCCCAGTCCGCAGGCAGAACGCGGCCGTCCCTCCAGTTGAAGCTAATAATATGCGTGTTCTTGCCGAACGAACCGGTAGACATGCTGGTCTGACCGGGCGGTGTATCGTTGCTGACCTGGCCGACCCATGAATTTGAATAGTGAGTTCCGGCCGTTTTGAGTCTGTCGATGTTAGGAGTCGGAGCAAGCGTGAGATAGTCCGGCCGACATGAATCGATGCTTATCAGCACCAGGTATTTGGCAGATGTCTGCGGGCTGTCGTCCGCTACGGCATCGCCGGCCGGCATGTACAGCGTGAATGATGCTGTCAGCAGTAATGCGACCACAAGGCGGGCCAATCCCTTTTTCTGGAATAATAACCTCATTCTCATTCTTATCCTCCTGCACCGATAACGATCTTCTGTCAGCAAGCCTATTACGGCAGCAGCTTATAGGCGTCCTTCTTTTCGTCCGCAAGTTTCTCAAGGTCTTTGA
>JBAZLT010000025.1:0-11400 GCA_041650115.1 Dehalococcoidia bacterium
GATGCTGCTGGTTGCGGGCGGTATGCTGCTTTACTTCCACAGGAAGAAATGGATTTAGGCCTTATTCCATGGGAATGGCCCGTGCATTGGACTTCTTAATGCGCCCGAAGGGCAGGAACAAGGCGGGGATAATACCGACTATAACCACCAGAGCACCGATCACGTAATCCATCTGGAAAGCGGTCACGCTGGCCCGTAAATTGATATACTGGAAAAGCGTGGTGACGGCCGCCTGGCGCGCCGCCTCCAGCGTCATCCCCAGCTGCATAAAGTAGACCTGCATCTGCGACAGCACCTGCAACGCGATGACCGAGTCCGGCGTAATGGTCTGCACCATCATGGACAGGTTGGTCTTCTGGAATGTATCCAGCAGTGTGGCGAAGACCGCTATGCCCAATGAGGCGAAGATGGTCCTGCAGACATTTATCAGCGCCGATGCCTGGGCGGTCATCTGCTGGGGAACCGAGGCCAGCGCATAGGTCATGACGGGCATCATGGCGAAACCTACACCTATGCCCCGTATAAACAGGATCCACCGCAGCATGTCATCGGGTGTCGTGACGTCCAGCACCTGCAGCCAGAGTGACGTTATACCGGTGATGATAAGGCCGACTACGGTTGGCAATCGCGGGCCAAGCCTGTCGTAGAGCCGGCCGGCGAGGGGCATGGATATCATGGAGCCTATTACACTGGGCAGCACCATCAGGCCGCTGGCCAGTGCCGAGAAGCCGCGCAGGTTTTGCAGAAAGAGCGGCAGCAGGAACACCAGCGAGAACAGGCCGATGGTGGTGACAAAGGTCAGACCGATGGCCAGGGAGAAACCGCCCCTTTTAAACATGTGCAGGTCGAGCAGCGGATTTTTCTCCCGCAATTCCACGATGATCCAGGCCAGTATGCAAGCGCAGCCTACGATCAGCAGCGTCACAATGCGCCAGTCGTCCCAGGTCCAGGTGG
Source organism: Dehalococcoidia bacterium (assembly GCA_041650115.1). Taxonomy (GTDB): domain Bacteria; phylum Chloroflexota; class Dehalococcoidia; order GIF9; family UBA5629; genus CAIMUM01. The sequence goes on from JBAZLT010000025.1 coordinate 955, forward strand.
GAGCATAGGAAAAGGCGTAGAGTATGGCGCTGAAACCGACCGCCGCCAGGAAGAATCCCTTGATGTCGAAGCTGGTATCGGAGGTGGGAGTCTCCTCTATCCAGGAAATACCCAGCATAATGGCTATCAACACGACGGGAACGTTGATATAGAAGACCATACGCCAGTTCAGATAGTCCACGATGTAGCCACCCAACGTGGGACCTATGGCGGGGGCCAGCATCATAGGCACACCGAAGATGGCCATGGCCGTGCCCCGATCCTCCGGGGGAACATTCAGGAAAAGAAAGGTCATGGCCAGCGGATTGAGCAGGCCGCCGGCCAATCCCTGCAACACTCTGAAAGCTATTAAAGAGTTTGTATTCCAGGCTATGCCGCAGAGAACGGACCCCAGAAGAAAGCCCGCCTGGCTCCAGAGGTATACCTTTTTGATACCGAAGCGCTGCGCCAGGAAGGCCGCAGCGGGTGTGGAGATAGCGGTGGCCATCAGATAGGCTGAGACGACGAGCTGGGCGCGGTCGGTGGTCTCGTTGAAGACCGCCATGATGTGCGGCAGCGCCACATTCATGATGGTCTGGTCCAGGATCACCATGAAGGTGCCGATGATAGCAACCGCCAGGACGCGTGATTCGCTGGTCTTCGGCATTTTCCGGACGCTTTATCTGGTGGTTATTTTAACCTCGACCGATGTTCCCGGTATGAGCACGTAGTTGTTGGGATTCTCCACGGATATCTTGACCGGCACCACCTGCGCAACCTTGATGAAATTGCCGGTGGTGTTGTTCTGCGGCATCAGGGAGAAGGTCGCTGCGGTGGCGGCCGCTATGCCGTCCACTTTGCCTTTGAGTCTGGCTCCACCCAGGCTATCTACGGTGACTTCAACCTCCTGTCCCGGTTGTATGCGGTGCAGTTCAGCCTCGGTTACATTGGCCGTTATCCAGGTATTGGATACATCATAGAGAGTGACGACCGAGGCGCCGGGGGACACCACCTGACCGGGATACGACCAGACAGCGGCTACGTAGCCGCTGACAGGGGCATCCAGGCTGGCCCGGCCCAGCGGCACATCCTTGAGTCCCAGCCTGTCCGCCGGATTGTCAGGACGGGGCACACCCATAAGAGCTATCCTGTCACCTTTTTGTACATAGCTGCCCAAGTCGACTTCCAGGCTGATGATCTGGCTTGAGGTCAGGGCAGGCACCGCGATCAGCGGAGCGCTGATACGCGCGTTGTCGGTGGTCACATACTTATAGCTCTGGTAAAGAAGGAAGCCCAGCGTAAACAGGCCGCCCACTATTACCACCAGCGCGACAATGAATATCACTTTCCCCCTGGTGGTGGAAAGGCTCGATTTCATTCTCTCAGATAACTTAGATGCCATAGCTGTTGCCTCCGCGTGAATTTGGAATGGCCCTATTGATATACGTCATCTTTCACTTCCGCAGCACTTTGGCCTGGGCGGCAGCCTTTTCAAGCACGACCCTCTCGCCCTCGGCGAGGCCCGAAGTTATCTCAGTATAGTTTTTATCCTGCAGTCCGATTTCAACCTTGCGAACCTCCATCAGGCCGGTTTTCTCATCCTTGAGCAAACGCACTGTGTAAATACCGTTCTGTTCTCTCAGTGCACTGTTGGGAACGATCAACACCCCACTGCGCGAATTTACCAATATCTCGGCATTCGCGGACATGCCTCCCGTCAGGTACATGGTATCGGCAGGGTCCAGCGCGATCTCGATCTCATAGGTAGGTAGCGTGGTCTGAATGGTGCCGTAATACTGTATGCCGGCGGCCTGCATTGCACCGAAGGCAGAAATAAATGTGACCCGGCCTTTAAACTGGCGGCCAGGGAAGGCATCAACCGATATCACAGGCTTCATCTCATCCAGCGGCTTGCCGGCTAACCTGGCGATATCAATCTCATCGACCAGGCCGACCATATGGACCTTATCGACATTCACAAGCTGGATCACGTACGAATCGATGGGCATGCCCGTCACCGAGTACCTCTGAGTAATCATGTCTCCGGCATGCAGGTTGATATCAGTAACTCTGCCGTCGAAGGGGGCCATTAACTCGGTTTTCAGCAGAGCCTGCTTGGCGCGCTGCAGGCCGATTATGGCGTTCTGCACCGCGATATTGTAGTCCCGCATAGTCTTGAGGTTGAGCCCGGCACGATAGGTTGAGATATTTTCATCCAGTATCTTCTGCGTCAGCTCCATATCATGTTTGATAGTGGACAGCGTCTCCGACAATTTAACACCGTCCACGTCCTTCTGCTGCGAGATTCTATCCAGCAGATCCAGCGAGCTCTGTATCTCACTCACCATCGTATATGCGGTGCAGGTATCGGGATAGACCGTGTTCTGCGGCAGATGGTTCAATCTCTTAACCACGCTGTGAGTATCCACCATCTCTGTCAAAATCAATTGTATGGCGTCCGCCGCCCTGGAGTATTTGCCGTCATTCAGCAGGGTCTGGAGCGCAGATATATTATTTATTCCGGCGGAAAGGGCGCCGATGGCCAGGTCGACATCATAGTCGGTAAAGCCTGACTGTGTAATATCTATAAGGTCGGATCTTACCTGGCGGTAATTTGGATCGCTGTAAAATGTCCTGGCGCCTTCCAGGTCGGACCTGGCCAGCGAGACCTGCATGGCGGCGTCCGCATAGCTTCCCATTTGTATAAGAGTGCGCGCCCTCTCCAGCTCTTTCTGGGCGAATTCGAAGCGCAGCAAAGCCACGGCGTCGCAATAGAAACCCGGTGAGCGGTTTACCCCGCAGCAGGTAGTCTGCACCACATTATTCATGGCCAGCTCCAGTGCATACTGCGCCGCCTCTACAGCCAGCTTCTGCCCGGTATCGTCCAACTTGGCCAGTATCGTGCCGGCCTTGACCATCTGTCCCTTATCAACGTATACAGCTTTGATGCGCCCGCTGTAGGGCGGAGTGAACATAGTGGTATCGAAATAAAGGTTGACCGCCGCAGGCATCTCGATAGTCCCGTCGGCGGAGATCGTCACCTTGAGGTCCCCCCGTTGCACCGTGGCCACATCCAGTTGCTGGAAAGACCCGCCGTTACCGCAGCCTGCCAGAACCGGCATAATAATAATCGATATAAGCGCAAGGTAGATTAGAAGTTTAGCTTTTTTCATATTCTTAATACTCCCGAGCTGAATCTGAAAACGGCGGCTGCGGCCGATGGCCGATTAGTGGAATATTCTGCCACCACCGGAAGATAAACGCAAACCTTTCACTACACCATCATTACTCTGCCTGTCTCGTGCTTGACAGGGCCGTGCGGCAGGAAGCAGGCGGGCACTATACCGATAAAAGACAGTATCGCGGTCAGCACGAAATCCTTTTGAAATGCCGTGATGGAAGACTGCAAATTAAAATATTGGTAAAGCAGCACTATCGCCGTCTGGTAAGCAGCCTCAGCAGTCTGTCCTGCCTGCATTAATCTCACCTGAATTTGAGAAACCAGGTTAAGCATCATGGGAGAATCAGGAGTCGTGCTCTGTACAATTACGGCAAGGTCGGTTTTCTGGAAATTGTCCAGCAGCGTAGCAAACAGCGCCACAGCCAGCGCCATAAAGACGTTCTGCACGACATTGATCATGGAAGACCCCTGCGTTGATAGTTGCGGCGGAGCAACCGATAAAGCATGCGAGAAAATGGGGACTATGGCAAAACCGCAGCCGACTCCGCGCAGAAACATAATCCACTGGAACATCACGTCGGAAGTGGTCGTGTCCATGTTTTGCAGCCACAACCCTGTCAAAGCCATAATCGCCAGGCCCGCTATGACAGGCGCCCTGACTCCGATCTTCGCGTAAAGCATCCCGACTATCGGCATAGCGATCCCCATCCCGATGGCGTTGGAAAAGAGTAGCAGCCCTGCATTCAACGCATCCATCCCTCGCAGGTTCTGCAAAAATACGGGTACCAGGAAAAGAACGGTGAACATCGCTGATACAATCACGGCAATTAAGGTCACTGACAGCGTGAACTCACCCATTTTGAACAGCCGTACCTCGAGCACGGGTGAATCTGTACGCAGTGCCAGTACCACCCATATCGCTATTGCTATGCCGCCCGCGATCAGCAATCCAATTATACGATGGTCCCAGTGCCAGGTCGGGGCATAGGACAGCGCATATAAAATGCAGCTCAGCCCGATGGCAATAAAAATAAAGCCTTTTAAATCGAAACTCTTGACAATTGCCGGAGTTTCCCGGAGCCATGCGATGGCCAAAGGTATGGCTATCATCATCACCGGCAAATTAATGTAGAAGCAGTAGCGCCAGTTCCAGTAGGTGACCAAGTATCCGCCGATGACCGGCCCCAGGGCGGGGCCCAGCATTATGGGAATCGACTGGGCGGCCATGGCTATCCCTCTCTTCTCCGCGGGTATGAAAATAACGAACATGGCCATCGAGGACGGCATCAGCAGGCCGCCGGCAGCGCCCTGCAATATCCTGAAGAAAATGAGCGTATTGCTGTTCCATGCAAGGCCGCAGAGTATTGATCCGATCAGGAAACCGACCAGGCTGATAATATAAACCTTCTTGATTCCTATTCTGTCGATCAAAAAGGCCGATGCTGCCATGGTGATGGCCGAGGCCAGAGTGTAGGCTGATACAACAAGCTGTGCACGATCAGGCGTTTCATTGAAGACCGCCATGATATTGGGCAAGGCTATGTTCATGATCGTGCCGTCCAGGGCATACATGAATGTACCGAGCACGATCACAACCAGAAGCTCGATCTCTCCCCGTGTCAACATATAAAAAACATCGATGCGATACTGTTATATAAACAAAACCTTCATGATTATATAGGTTAACTTCGCATTGTCAATGGTTTGAAGCGCACGTACGATGCTGCTATACTATGCGGCGTTGTGAAATACGAGACAGTCATAGGCCTGGAGGTTCACGCGCAGCTGCTGACGAGCAGCAAGATGTACTGCGCCTGCAGCACCGGCTATGCCAGCGACCCTCCCAATACGCACGTCTGCCCGGTCTGCATGGGCATGCCGGGTGTCCTGCCCACCATCAATCAGAGGGCCGTGGAGTTCACCATCATGACCGCCCTGGCGCTCAACTGCTCCATCCCGGAGCATGCCAAGTTCGACCGCAAGAACTATCCATACCCGGACCTGATGAAGGGCTACCAGATCTCGCAATATGATATGCCGATGAGCCTAAACGGATACCTGGTCATCGATATTGAAGGGAAAAAGAAAAAAATAGGCATAACGCGCGTCCACCTCGAGGAGGATGTGGCCAAGCTGTTGCATCGCACCTCTCCTGAGGGGGAGAGCTACAGCCTAGTGGATATCAACCGCGCCGGCATGCCATTGATGGAGATCGTCAGCGAGCCCGATATGAGCTCACCCGAGGAGGCGCGCCTCTACCTCATGAAGCTCCGCTCCATCCTCCAGTATCTGGGGGTGTCAACCGGCAACATGGAGGAGGGGAGCTTCCGCTGCGATGCAAACATCAGCATCCGCCCGGCCGGCACCAGCGAATACCTGGGCAAGGTCGAGGTTAAAAATATGAACAGCTTCAGGGGCGTATATCGCGCACTCGAATATGAAGAGAAGCGTCAGCGCGAGGTGATGGAAAGCGGCGGGAAAATAGCGCAGGAGACCAGGGGATGGGTGGACGACAGGGGCGTAACGGTCAGCCAGCGCAGCAAAGAATATGCCCACGACTACAGGTATTTCCCCGAGCCGGACCTGCCTCCGCTGTCATTCAACCGGGAGCTGGTGGAAAGAATCAGGGCCTCCCTACCCGAACTGCCCGAGGCAAAATTCGACCGTTTCGTCAGCCTGTACAGCCTCACCCCTTATGATGCCGGGCTGCTCACCGACAGCCGTGCGATGGCCAGTTTCTTTGAGGATTGTATAGGCATAGAAATGAAGAAAAGCGGTGATCAAGATATTCAGAAGAAAGCTAAATTTTTTTGCAATTGGATGCTGGGAGATTTAACTAGACTTATTAATGCGTCTGGTACACAAATAGAGAGTTTACCTGTCAAACCGTCAGATCTAGTTGACCTATATGAACTGATGGACACTGGCAAAATTAGTGGCCCCCTGGCCAAGAAAGCATTCGAAGAAACGTTTACAACAGGCCTCGGACTATCAGCAGTAGTCGCTAAAGAGCAAATGGTACAAATCAGCGACAGCGGTGAACTTGCTATAATAATAGACAGAGTAATTGCAGAAAACGAGAAGGCTGTAGCCGACTATCGAGCGGGCAAGGAGGCGTCCCTGACCTTCCTCATCGGACAGGTCATGAAAGCTTCCAGGGGAAAGGCCAACCCGGCCGTCGTGAGGCCCATAATCGTTGACAAACTCGGAGGAAATTAGTATGCCCATCTATCTGACCATCGCAGAGATCGTACTTGCGGTCGCACTTATCGTCGTCCTGGCTCTCCAGGTCAAGGGCGGCGGCCTGGGCGGTATATTCGGACAGGCCGACGGTGTTTACCGCACCAGACGCGGAGTGGAGAAAACGCTGTTCCAGGTGACCATTGTCCTGTCCGTTCTATTCATCATCCTCTCTATCGTGATAGTCAGGGTCAGCGCGGCTTAACAGGGAGGCGTAACGGCATGTCGCGTGTTATCACGCTGACGACCGACTTCGGCACAGGCGACGGCTACGTCGCCAGCATGAAGGGCGTCATCCTCGGCATCAATCCGCAGGCAACGATCGTCGATATCTCCCACTCGGTGGAGCCCCAGTCCATCCGGCAGGCCTCCTTTCTCCTCCATACATCCTGGCGCTATTTCCCCGAGGGCAGCATCCATGTGGTGGTGGTAGACCCGGGTGTAGGAAGCCACCGAAAGGCGGTTATACTTAAAACTCCCACAGCCTGTTTCATAGCACCGGACAACGGGATTTTAAGCTATGTGATCCACGATATTACCGAGGCTCAGGAGCAACACCGCGTCAGGGTGGGACAGGCGACCAGCCACGCCATACCGGATGAATGCCAGGCCGTCTCGATCACCAGCAAGGAGTACTGGAGGCATCCCGTTAGCGCCACTTTCCACGGCAGGGATATATTCGCCCCGATCGCAGCGCATCTTTCGCTGGACCTGCCCATTACGGAATTCGGTGAGGGCATAAACAGCCTGACGGTTTTCCCCATCCCCACCCCATTCCAGGACGCTTCAGGCCGAATTGTGGGCCATATCATACACATCGACCGCTTCGGCAACCTGATCACCAACCTGCGCAGCAGCCATATACCTCAGGGAGGCGCAGCGATCGAGGTCAAAAACCAGCGCATAGACAACACCAGCAGGTATTATTCGCAGGGCAGCGGACTGATGGCCCTGATCGGGGGAAACGACTACCTCGAGCTCTCTTACAGAGACGGCAGCGCGGCCTCCATACTGGGCGCACAGGTGGGCGATACGATCAAGCTGATCAATCCATCCATTTACCTGACTACTTAGCTATCTTCCAGACCGTCCCTTTGGCCGTATCCTCTATTGCCACACCCATACTGGCCAACCGGTCGCGCACCTCGTCGGCCTTCTTCCATTCTTTGGCCTTGCGGTACTCGCTACGCGCGGCGACAAGCTGTTCTATCTCCTTTTCCTGCTCCGCCGATAGATTCTTGCTTTCCTGCAGCGTGAAACCGATCACGCCGGCCAGCTCTCTCAGCATATTCTGCGCCGCACTGACATCCATCCCTTTTTCATTACCGCGGTTGATCTCACGCACGAGCTCGAACATGGCAGCCACCGCCTGCGGTGCGTTGAAATCGTCGTCCATGGCCTCGATAAAACGTGCCTTGAACGGCTCAGCGTTCAGGACAGAGCCGCCCGGCTTGCCTTCCGCTTTGAGCGCCTGCCGCATCCGCTCGATGCCGGCCTCGGCGGCGTCCAGCGCCTCTGTGCTGTAGCGCAGCGGCATTCTGTAATAGGAGCTTATGATAAAGAGCCGTATTGCATCGGCGCTATTGCGCGCCAGCGCCTCCTTGATGGTGACCAGGTTGCCCAGAGACTTGCTCATCTTATCGGCGCCGAGCTGCAGGAAGCCGTTGTGCATCCAGATGCGCACGAAGGGAACGACGCCCGTATAGCATTCCGACTGGGCCATCTCGTTCTCATGGTGAGGGAAGATCAGGTCCTGCCCGCCGCCGTGTATATCCAGCGAGTTGCCCAGGTGCCCGGTGGACATGGCGGTGCACTCGATATGCCAGCCGGGCCTTCCCTCTCCCCACGGGCTCGGCCAGGAAGGTTCCCCCGGCTTGACCGCCTTCCAGAGGGCGAAGTCCAGCGGGTCCTCCTTCTTCTCGGCCTCGGCCGTCACCGTTACGCGCATATCATCTGCGCTCTGGTGGGTGAGCTTGCCGTAGCCCGGGAAGCTCTTAACGCGGAAATAAACGCTGCCCTCCGATTGATAAGCATGCCCTTTCTCCAGCAGCACCCTGATAACCTCAAGTATCCTGGGTATCTCTTCCGTGGCGCGGGGGTAGACGGTCGCCCTTTTGATGTTCAATGCATCGGTATCTGCGTAATACTCGGCGATATACTTCTCCACAAGGTCCTGCCAGGGAATGTTCCTCTCCCTGGAGCGGTTGATGATTTTGTCATCGATATCAGTGAAATTCTGAACGTATTTCACCCTGTATCCCCGGTATTCCAGGTAGCGCCTGATTACATCGAAAGAGACATAGCAGAGGGCGTGACCGAAATGGCAGACGTCGTAAACCGTCACACCGCATACATACATCTTCACCTCGTCACCCGGCGGTGCAAAGTCCTCCTTCTGCCCTGATAGAGTGTTGAATATCTTCATATGACGTTCCTTTCAAGTGAAATTATTCACCCAGCGCCGCCACAGCGTAGGCGGCCATCCCTTCACCCCTGCCGACGAATCCCAGCCCGTCCGTTGCGGTGGCCTTGACCATCACCTGGTCCTCATCGATGCGCAGGGCCAGCGCTATGTTATGTCGCATCTGATCGATATGTGGGGCCACTTTAGGCTCCTGGGCGATCAGCATACTGTCCACGTTTTTAATGATGTAGCCGGCCGAGGCTACCTTTCTCCCCACATGTTCCAGCATATGAATGCTGGCGGCGTCCTTGTGCTGCGGATCATCGGAAGGGAACTGGTGCCCGATGTCTTTTAATCCCGCCGCACCCAGCAGGGCATCCATGATGGCGTGTACCAGCACATCGGCATCGCTGTAGCCGTCCAGCCCCTTCTTATAAGGGATCTTCACACCACCCAGGATAAGGTCGCGCCCCGATTTCAGAGGATGAACATCATAACCAATGCCTGCTCTCATACTATCACCTTCGCTCTGCTATTATTTCCGCCAACACCAGGTCTTCACGTGTTGTGATCTTAATATTCTCATAATCCCCATTATAAAGCTTCACCTTCAGGCCGGTCCGTTCAACGGCGGCGGCGTCGTCCGTGACCTCGCCAGACAGTGAAGCGTATGCATCCTTCAATATTTTAAATCGAAAAACCTGCGGCGTCTGAATCGCCATCAGTCTGCTGCGCGGCAATGTCGCCGCCACCATCCCATCCTCACCCATCTGCTTGATGGTGTCCTTGACCGGTACGGACGCAACAGCGGAGCCGCTGGACCTGGCGGCTTCAATGCCTTCATTTATCAGCCTGTCCGTAAGAAAAGGACGTGCGGCGTCGTGCACCAGCACCAGCTCACAGTCGCTGATCGATGCCAGGCCTTTCTTTACAGAGTCCTGCCGCAAATTACCCCCCGCGCAGACGGTCTTCACTTTGGACCATCCCATGGCAGCCGCAAGACTTCTGCCTTCATCCACGTTATTTTTATGTAAAACCAGTACAATCTCACTGATGTTCTTATTGCGCTGTAGCACCTCAACCGGCCAGGCTATGACCGGCCTGCCGGCCAAATTCAGAAACGTTTTCTCCGCGCCCATCCTGCTACCACTGCCGGCGCCCACGACAACGGCAACCACGCCTTCGGAAGATTCACTCATCGTCATGGTCTTTTTTAATGGACTTTTTCTCCAGGCCGACCTTCAGTGCCTCGGATATGCTGCTTGCCCTGATAATCTCAAGACCGTCAGGTGCGCGGGGTATCTTCTTCACCGCTGATGGTATTATGCACCTGGTGAATCCCAGCCGGGCGGACTCGACGATCCTTCTGTCCATCTGCGGCACCGACCTGAGCTCGCCGCTTAATCCTATCTCGCCCACCGCCACCGTGCCGGGCAATAGCCTCGCATCCCGGAAGCTGGAAGCTATGGCCATGGCGATTCCCAGGTCTGCGGCCGGCTCGGATATCCTTATTCCCCCCGTTACGTTTACTATAACATCCTGGTTGTACAGGCCCACACCTGCGCGCCTGGTAAGCACGGCGCAGATCAGCAGCAGCCTGTTGAAATCGACGCCGTTGCTTATGCGCCGCGGGGGGCCATAC
>JBAZLT010000026.1:0-11155 GCA_041650115.1 Dehalococcoidia bacterium
CCATGCAGGGGTGATCCGACCTGCACGTTTTCATTCACTGTAACGCAGATCGCGCGCACGTATCCGCTGCAAACCGCCGTAATGACATGTTCCATCTTCATGGATTCCAGTACGACCAATTTTTGGCCGGCTGTAATGGCATCTCCCTCGATGACCTCGATATCGACCACGCACCCCTGCATGGGCGCTTTCAGTGGTATGGTTCCTGGAGGTGCCGGGCGCTGCTCAAGCTCTGCTTCATTGGACGGTACAGACCGGCCGCCGGAGAAAAACCGCTCCTTCCATTTATCAGGGGTCGATGCCAGAGTAGCGGCATTGTCCTCGATGAAACGTGTGTGGATATCGTTATTCTCCACTTCCTGCCTGGACAACAGGTTTATCAGAAATGATATATTCGTTTCTACTCCCTCTATGCGGAACTCCCGCAGAGTCCGCCGTATCCGGGTGACCGCATCCTGATATTTATCTGAACGGGATGTGATAATCAATTTAGCCAGGAGTGAGTCGAAGGCAGGATTGGTGGTATAGCCGCTGTAGCCGTAGCCATCTACCCTTATGCCCGGGCCGGACGGTGCTTCATAGACGCTGATCCGTCCGGTCGAAGGTATCACATTGCCGGTTTCGTCGATGTGCTCCAGGTTGACGCGTGCCTGAACAGAGTAGATACGAGGATGACGCGCGTCATGAACAAGGCCGAGGTCCAAGAGGGTCTTTCCTCCGGCTATCTCTATCTGTGCCCTGACAATGTCGATACCGGTCACTTCTTCCGTTACGGTGTGCTCAACCTGCAACCTGGGATTGGTTTCCAAAAAGGCGAAAAAAGGTTTGCCGCCGGAGGATCTGTCGATCAGGAATTCGAATGTGCCGAGGCTGATGTAATTAACATGCCTTGCCATCCTCAGAGCCGCCTCTGTCAATGCAGCACGCAGTTTGGTGGAAATGGAAGGGCTCGGTGCAACCTCGATCAGCTTCTGCCCGCGTCTTTGCAGGGTGCATTCGCGCTCTCCCAGATGTATTACCTGTTTACCATCGCCGATTACCTGGACCTCGATATGCCTGGCCCGCGGCATAAGTTGTTCGATATAAACGTCCCTGGCTCCGAAAGCTGTTTCAGCTTCCGACTGGCAGCGGTTATAGGCTTCTTCCAGGTCATCCAGCCTGTGGACGGGGCGAATTCCGCGGCCCCCTCCGCCTTTGACCGCCTTTACGACAACTGCTGCATCGTCACCCAGTGACGTAAAAAAGGCCGATGCTTCTTTAAGAGTAACCGGGCCCACGCTGCCGGGCATCACAGGAACGCTGCATTCTTCAGCCAGGTTGCGGGTGCGTGCCTTATCCCCGAACAGTCTCAACGTTTCCGCAGGCGGTCCGATAAACGTAAGATTTGCCTGCGCGCAGAGTTGCGCAAAACCCGCATTTTCGCTGAGAAAACCATAGCCGGGATGCACGGCATCGCATCCAGAATCAAGTGCCAGGGAAATAAGCTGCGGCTTGTCCAAATAGGCGCCCGCCCCTGCCCCTTTCAAAGCATAAGATTTATCTCCGGACAATACGTGCAGTGATTTTGCATCGTCCTGTGAATATATGGTGATTGTCTGGATGCCCAGATCGGATGCTGCCCGCGCGACCCGTATGGCAATCTCACCGCGGTTGGCGATGAGGATTTTACGCAATTTCATGGAAGATCCAGTCAAATGTTACCAACCTCCACTCAGCTATAAAAGTATAGCAGAGTTGTCAACGGAAAAAGTCGGTACACTGTATGATGATGAATTTGACCGCGATTACGGTTTTAGTCCGTAGAATCTTCTGCTGAGCGAATATGGCGAAGCTTTGCTGAGCTGTCTACAGATTAATGGTGTCCGAAGGGTTGTTCACAGCAATAAATAGAAGCATGTATTCTTTGATATGCCTGGTTATTAAAAAGTTCTGTTTAACGTGTTCGCGGCCGTTTTTGCCCAGCCAGGCTGCATATTCAGGGTTGCTCAGCAGCTGTTTGAGAGCCCATGCTGCTCCCTCAACGCTGTGGCAGAGAAGTCCCGTGACCTTGTTTCTCACCTGCTGAGGTATGCCGCCTACAGCGGTGGCAACCACCGGCTTGCCCTTCCATAAGGCTTCGCTGATAGTAAGGCCGAAGCCCTCTTTCAACGATTTCTGAAACACCACTGTGGCCGCCCTCTGCAAAGCGTTTATCTCAAGGTCGCTGCCCGGAGGGATGGGAAGTATTTTAATGTCCGGATCATTGCCTGCGCATTCCCTGACGTCTTCCAGTACGCGTGTAGACTCGGGATCATCCGTGGCGGTTCCACCCGCCAGCACCAGCTGGCAATCGATGCCTTTTCTGACCATCCTGAAGGCCTGAATTACTCCTACAGGGTCTTTCAGGTAATCAAACCGTGAGATTTGAACAACCATTGGCTTGCCGTTGCCCAATCCGTATTTATTTAGCACCGACTGTATCTCCGATTGCGACATCTCCCGGTTTTTATCGCTCAGCGGATCTATGGAAGGGGAGATCATATATTGTTTGACCGGAAGCTGCTGGGAGAATTCGGGAGCGGAGAATACCGTGGCATCGTATCCGACAATGTATTTCCTGAGGAATTTCCATACTTCTTTGTCCGGATGCGAGACATCGACATGACAACGCCAGATCCAATCACCGCCGGATGATTTTTTTCTCTCAACCAGCATAATCGGTTGCGGATCATGAATATAGAATATGTCGGCATCCAGCGCCATGTTTTCATTGTTTCTGCGGCTCGTCTCTATGAAGATGTTCAGGTCATCTTTGGTGAATGTTTCCTCCTGGCCGTGAAGGGCGTTGTGAAATTTTTTAGTAACATTGAAAAATTCCTCATCACCCTCAATTACGTCCCAGGATGCATCGACCCCCAGCTGCTTCAGAAGCGGAACCATACGCGCCAGAATCTCCGCCACTCCGCCGCCCGAGAACGTGGAATTCACATTTTGCACCTTTCTGCCGGTTAAATGAGAGCCCAGAATCTTCAGTTCATCGATTATGTTCTTGCCTACAATCGGCTGGTAATCCTCCAGCCTGTTTTTATACCGGTTGATTATTGCATTGTCCATATTATTCCCTATTTAATTCGTTTCTCGATGAGTTGAATAATTTCTGAACGCAACCCCTCGAGAGTAGTGGTATAAGGCACAAGGTTGTCGATCTTCTCGGCAAGGTCGGACTCATCAAATGAGTCCCTGATCCATACGGAGAAATCGCTGGAACGCCTTTGCAGCCGCAACCTCGATTCGAACACATGATAATAAAGGGAATCCAGGGTGACCTTGCGCAGGACTTCGACGAACTCGCGCAGGTCCGATGCATAATAGTTGGTAGGAGCGATGATGTTTACCACCTTAACGAAATGGAATTCCCGCTCAGCCTGGGTAAATCTGATACCCGGGTTCTCTATCATATACTGTTCCATAACCGAAATCAGGGCGTTTTTTAAAGATGCAAGGCTGGTGAACTCAAAGGTGTCTATATTGGCGAGTTTCTCAGACAGTATGGGGTTGTCAAGGGCATCTCCCACCCATAATGCGAAATCGTTTGCAGGCTCGGGATTGAGATATTGATACTCCTCCAGAAAGTGGTGTGTATGGTAGTACACTATTGAGTCCGGCGCCGCTTTGAGTATGTTCACCAGTGCAATCAAATTGGTCGCTTTCAGACCGGTGAGTTCCTTCAAGTGCAGACGAGTATAAAAATGAAACGGTTCTGCGGCTTTCTTAAGCGGGTGACCATAATTGACAATCGTTTCTCTGACCAGTTTGCTGTTGGGTATAACGATGGTAATCTGGTCCGGTGTTCTGACGACAACATTCCTCCATCCTATGTCGGTAACATAGCCCGCATCACCGGAGCCGATTTTTATAAAGTCGCCCTCTTTCACCAGGCGGCTGGCGGTGATCTCAAATCCGGAGAATATATTAAGTATCGCATCACGTGAGGCCAGGATAATCACGAGCATGATAATGGCAATCAGAAGAATTAAAGGGGTCAGCGGCCAACCCCAGTAGTCGAGCAATATCAGTAATCCGACGACAATCAGCGTCGAGCGCAAAGCGATCATAATATATTTTGCCGGCCGCTTGACGTTTTCAAACTCGCTCAGGTATATGCTTAGCAGCCTTTCGCTAAGTATGATCAGCAGCCAGACGATGGAAATAATGAAAATGCTGGCGATTATTTTGATAATCAGGGTTTTCGTGTCTTCCGGTATGCTGGAAAATGCTATAGCAACATACAAACCGAGCAGAATAAACCAGAAGAAGAAAGGCCCGCGTGTAGTCTGAATCAGCACCTCGCGTCCTCCCCATCCTGATCTGGTTAAAGACCTGTTCAGATTGGTGTAAAGGACACGCCTGGCCCAGAGGCCTATTACGCAGAAGGCCAGAAAGATAGCCAGCGGCACCACCACCAGCAACCAGTTCTGTTGAAACCACTCGATCATCTTTTTATCCTACGCAATCTTAAGCACTTCAGCAAGTACGCTTCTAACCTCCGTCGTATCGTTTAAAAAATAAGCGGCATTTGTTGGCTGACCGGCGTTTCCGATCAGTACCGATACTCCGCCCGCATTGTTAATAGTCCGGAACGCATCTTCATCTGTAAGGTCATCTCCAAAATACATGGACAGGGAGGACGCGCGCGCATTTTTCGGCAGGAACTTATCCAGTATCAGTTGTGCTGCCTTACCTTTGTCCCAGGGGACTGCCGGCCTTACCTCGTGCACTTTTTTACCTGATGAAGTTTTGATTTTCCCCCTTTTTCTGCCCAGATCAACGGTATTGTCAAAGATCGCTTTGACCTGTGGCAGTTGCTCTGAATCAACCTGTCGGTAATGTACGCTCAGGCTCAGGCCTTTATCCTCCACAACTACTCCTCTTACGCTGGCCAGAGTCCTGGACAAGACACGGCTGACTACGAGCATGAAAGATCGAATTTCATCGGTGAGAGGATGTACATACCGTATTCCCGGCCCCTCGATTTCCAGGCCGTGGTTTCCGGCCAAAATGATGTTATCTATGTCGACCATATTGCGTATATCCGAGATCGCGCGGCCGCTGATAATACCCACCGTCACGCCCGGCTTGCGGGCAAGCTTCTCCAGCAAGTTTTTAGTTTCGTCCGGCAATAGGCCCATCTCGGGCCGGTCCACTATCGGTGTGAGTGTGCCGTCGTAGTCGGACAATAGCACCTTGTGTTTCGCGGCCTTCAAGTTCTTCCAGATACCATTCCAATCATTGAAAAGATATTGCATTGATCCTGATGCTATTCACTTGATTTCCACCATGGCTGCGATGATATCGGCCGCCCATCTATAGACGTTGTATTCACGCACCCTCTCGCGCAACTTAGTCATCTTCTCGCTGCGCTGTTGTGGTGGCATCTCTATCGCGGCTCGAATTGTCTCGGCGATATCCTGCACTGAATAAGGGTTGACCAGCAGAGCCTCCTCGAGCTCCCGGGCCGCGCCGGTGAACCTGCTCAGTATAAGTATGCCGTCTCTGTCTGTTCTGCTGGAGACAAACTCTTTGGCGACCAGGTTCATGCCATCGTGCAGGGAGCTGACTATACAGAAGTGCGCAAGCCTGTTGAAAGCCAGCAGTGTAGTAGGTGATTTGTGCTCCTTGATATATATAATCGGACGCCATCCGTCGCTCTGATGCCTGTTGTTGATATCTGCAATTAACCCGTCGATTTCGGTATTCAGGTCCTGGTATTTCTTGATCTTCGTGCGGCTTGGCTCCCCAAGCTGAAAAAATACCAGTCTTTTTCTGAATTTGTATTGGGGATATTTTGTCAGCAACCGGTCGATGGCCATCAGTCTCTCGGGTATGCCTTTTGTGTAGTCGATCCTGTCCAGGCCGACACCGATTATCTCGTCTGTGATCCCATATCTTTGCTTGATAGCCGCCATCTCGCTTTCAACCTCAGCCGTCTGGCTCCTTTCACTGATGGACTCAAAATCCACGCTGATGGGAAACGGTCTCACGTAAGTGGTATGGTTGCCATGGGTAACCGAAAATTTTTCGTTATCTATCCTGCATTCCATCGCCCTGTCCACGGTTTCAAGAAAGTTATGGCGGTGATAAGCGATATGGAAACCGAGCAGGTCGTTGCCGAGCAGCCCATACAGGATCTCGTTTTGCCAGGGGCATACCCTGAAAGCCTCCCGGTTGGGCCAGGGAATATGCCAGAATTGAGCGGTAATGGCCCGGGGATTCTTGGCCTTGATCAGCCTCGATACAAGCGTTAAATGATAATCCTGGATAAAAACAAAAGCTTTGCGGTGGCCGATTTCCTCCAGTACGGCATCGGCGAAAAGCCTGTTGACGTTTTTATAGGTGTGCCAGTCCTCTTCGTCGAATTTAGGGCGCTGGAATACTATGTGGCAGAGTGGCCACATGGCCTCGTTGGAGAAGCCCATATAATATCTGTCGAACTCGTCTTCTGTCAGCCATATGCGTTTGAGCTTATAACTGCCGGATTCGGGCGGTACGGCTACCATGTTCTTGTCGTCGACTACCGCCCTGTCGGCGTTGCCGCTGCCATGGGCAACCCAGATTCCTCCACAAGCCTGCATGACCGGGTCGAGCGCCGTGGTAAGGCCGCTGGCCGGCACCGCGCACTCGATCCTGTCGCCAACGAGGGTATGAAAATAAGGCTCTCTGTTTGAAACAACAACAAAAAGGTAATCGGCCAGTTTTTGCTTGACCATATTCTGTAAATCGATCTGCCTGAACATGTTCCGTCTCCTCTTTAGAAAATCAGCTTATGATCACTTCGGGCCCTGCTGCGCTATCCCGCATTTGAACCAGATATGATTAAATCGGTTCTCCAGGTTGAACGAATAGCCGCTGAGAATCCAGGTATTAACCAGAAATTGGAGCAGGGAATAGAAAATGAAAGCTGAAGAAAACGGGTCACCGTTACGCTTGAAATAGAGGGAGTGGGAGCAGGCCCTGATCAGTTGACCGATGTGAGCGATATAATGATTTATAGCTCTGAATGCTTCTTTGTTGAGTTGTTCATCCCCCATGCTGATCACCTCAGTGAATACCTGAAACAATATACCTCGCCTCCTGACTACATTGGACAGGTGCCGTTTTACCCATGAGTCGGTATCGGCCGGCACAGACGCATCGCGGACTTTTTCAGATGACAAATCTGCCAGTAGTACCTTTTCTGCGTATCCTATCATGTAGCTGTAGATCGCCCTCTTGTTGGGAAAATGCCTGTAGATGGCGGCTTCTGAAAGCCCTATTTCATGTGCGATATTTTTAATGGTAACGTGCTCACCGCCCAGCTCGGCGATCAGTTTCGCAGCCGCAGCTGCAATCTGTTCCCGGCGAACTGCCGACCTCCTCCTTTTAATGGCATCCTCCTCACACATAGTCAGCACACGGCCAATATTATTAAATATGTGAGTAAATAATCACTAACATTGTAACCGATTTGAATATTTTGGTCAAGTGCAGGCTCATACGAGGGGTGAGAATTTGGGGCAGCGGCGTTGTCAGGAGGACTCGATCTGTTTCGGCTGTTTACCCAGATTACGGAAAAACCATAGGTAGAATTTTTTAAACCTGGTTTTGTCGATAATGAATACAAGGAGAGAGGTGATGACAATGCTGATCAATATGATGGCATAAGCGGTGTTCTGGATTATTTCTCCTCCCTCCATGCCTTGTTGAAAAGGGATGGATGCCAGAACCGCCGCCGCCAGGCCACGGGGTATAACTACCGCCAGCATGGTTGCGTCCATAACGGGCGTGGATTTAGTAACGGTAAACTTCACCACGGGCGGACGTATTATAAAGATGAGAATGGTCAGAATGAGACCAACTACTATCAGCCACCAGTTCGCCAGCTGCAGAGAGATGCCGATATATACGAAGAAAAAGGTTTTCAGAATGAATACCAGCTCGGAGAAAAAGGCCTTCTCCGAGACGTTCAGGCCGCTAAGGCCTGAGTTGGATCCGGTATACAGTTTGGGCAGCTTGAGCGAACTTATATTGCCCAGCGTGATGCCGAAGGCCAGCGCGGCAATGGCTCCGCTGTAGCCCAGCCATTCGGCGATACCGAAAATCACAAAAACAACAGCTGCGGTTGTGAACATCGAGTTTTGCAAACCGCGCACCTTATTGAATATATAAGACCAGCCGAAAGCGCCGACGGTGCCCATCATGGCAGCCAGTAAAAACGATGCTATCATCTTGCCCATGGTAAGCCCGATGTCGAACTGCATTATATCTGTGAGACCGGCAACATCGATAAAACTGAGAGTGGCAATTACGCAGAATACATCGGTGATCGATGATTCCAGTAGCAGCACGGTCTTTCCATCTTCCTGCATAGTAAGATGGCTCAGCATGGGCGCTATAATAGCGGAGGATATCCCTCCCGTCACCGATGCCAGAATAAAGGACTTGATGAAACCCAGTCCCGTTAGATAATGAGCGGCAATGCCAACCAGTACCACATTCAGTACAAATGTGACTGTAGTCAATATTAAAGTTTCTTTATAGGTTTTGCGCAAAGATGAAATGCTCAGGCCTGTGCCGGCCTCGAACAGGATTAAAACAAATGTGACAACGGTGAAAATCGGTCCAACTGCGCCGAAACTTGTGGGTGTTGCTATACCGAGAAGCGGACCCAGCAGGAGGCCTATGACTACCAGAGGCAATACATCCGGTATTCTGGTATGCCTGAATAATGCCTCGAATAAATGGGCGGCAAAAATAAGTACGCCCACCAATCCTATAATAAGCGCTGCATCATGCATGGTAAGTCATCACCCTGGTCCTGATTTGCATTGCCATAAGCAAGAATGATTGTATATTTATTTAACTAGTCCTTTCCTCAGCGTTTTGAGGATGGCATTGAACCTTTTCTCGGGGTCGAAGCTGTAATTGCTCAGGGTCCAGACATTGGATATCCCCTGCATAACGCTAAAGATTAGAAAGGCGGTCGAATCTATATCGATGTCTTTGCGCAGCTTACCGCGGTCTATTTCTTTCTGCAATATGATTTTTAATCTCTCAATATATTTTAATATCGTATCATAAATGCGATTGTTTAATTTATCGTCGCCCAGACTAATAATCTCGGCGATCACCTGGAAGGAAATGCCCCGCCTCATTTCAATGGATGATAGATGACGGAGCAAAACGGTTTCAAGCACGTCGCCATTCATGTTGCCCCGGTTTGTTAAATCGGACAGCAAGCTTTTCTCGATATTTTCTATGAGCAGATACAGGATATCCTTTTTACTTCTGAAATGCCTGTAAACCGCCGCCTCGGTGAACCCGACTTCCTCAGCAATCCTTCTCACTGTGACGTTTTCGCTGCCGACCTCGATGACCAGCTTTCGCGCCGCATTGACTATTTGCTCTTTTCTGGGGATCTTGTTTACTGAGTTGCTATCCATCTTGCTCATTGCTATAAAAGATTGCGAGCTGTAATGCGAAACTATTACGGCTATTATATACTTTTTCCAAGGTTATTTAATAGTAGTCGTAACGTTTAAAAACAAGGGAATTGAGATAAGCATGCCTGCTATTACCACCCAATAGATCTCGACTTTAAAAAACAAAGCTACGAAAGCAGCAATGGCCAGCAATACTCGCCAGATATCCCATGGTATGTTAAAAGCAAACAAAACGGTCACGGACAAAAGGAGACCAACAAATGAACTTAATACACCGTTAACCGCTTTATTGAAATAGGCGAAAGCTCGCAATTTGTCAAAATAGGGAGCGACTCCTACCACGATCAGAAAAGATGGTAAGAATACACTGAGAGTTGCGATGGTAGCTCCCATAAATCCGTAAAGTAGGTAGCCTATAAAAGTCGCCGTGATCACTATCGGTCCCGGCGTAATCTGACCCAGGGCAATTCCGTCCAAAAATGTCTTGCTGCCCATCCAGTGATTCACATTTACTACCTCGTGGAACATGAGAGGGACGGAAGCAAAGCCGCCACCGAATGCAAACAGGTCGATGCGTACCATGAGAGCAGCCAGATTAAAAAGACTTCTGTCGGTGAAAAACAGAATTATCAGTCCGCCTGTGAAAACCGCAATGATAACTAGCACGGGGCGCCAGGTAGTATAGCGGATACCCGATGATATAACTGAAGGTGTCGGCTGCTTTAGATAAAGCAGAATACCGGCAATTGCGGCAAACAGAATTACCAGAAGTGGATTTATTCCGAATCCGAACAGGATACCGGATGCAGCGGTGATAACCGCACCTTTCCAATTCTTGATAGATGCTCTACCGAAAGTAATCGCGGCGTTGGCGACAATGGAAACAACGATGGCCTGCAAACCGTTGAAAGCCGATATAACCACCGGTAAATCCCTGGTTTGCACATAAAGGGCGGATAAGACCACCATGATTAAAAAGGACGGCAGCCCAAAGCCTGCAAAGCTCAAAGCAGCCCCTGACACACCCCGCAGCTTTAAACCTACATAGGAAGAAGCTTGAATGGCTGTAGCTCCCGGCACCATCTGGCATAATGCAACTCCATCGCGGAAGGATGCGTCGTCCAGCCATTTCTTCTGCTCGACAGCCAATCTGCGAATATAGGCTATCATGGCAGGTCCGCCAAAAGCAGTGGATCCTAAACGCAGGAAAGATAAAAATAGACTGACGAGTGATGGTTCCGCGCCGGTTGATTGATCCTGCATTATGGCTTAAGAATTGGTAACTCTCATCTCGTATTTTAGGATCCTATTTTTCAGGCGGAAAACAAATATAACCTTTTTACTTTCAACAAGATATTTTTCTGACGCCTGACGTAGCTGTTTGAAATCGAGTTCTTTTAACATAATTGTGAGCAACTCCAGCTTCTGGTTAAGTTGCTCGTTACCGGATTCCCCCGTTAACAATTGGCCGAGCGTATCATCATATTCTTTTTTGGTAACAGTGTGTATACAATTTGCTAGGCTGGGTATCAACTCGATCATTAGCACGATATTCTGAGTTTTCTTATCATTTATTTTAACGTAAGCCTGGTGCCCGCATTATTTAGAAAAAATATGCCGGGGAATTCCTGCGCGAGGCGCGCTGAGGCAGCGAAACCCGTGCAGTGAGATACCCCCAGTTTTTTGATTCCCATTTC
>JBAZLT010000027.1:0-11037 GCA_041650115.1 Dehalococcoidia bacterium
CTGATAACGCTGGATGCGACCCGCAAGGACGTCTTCGGGCTTTACGGTAACAGGAAAGGCCTGACGCCCTTCGTGGACTCACTCAAGGGCAACAGCCTGGTGTTTTCACAATGCCAGAGCGCGGGCCCCTACACTCAGGCCTCCTTCCCCGCCATACTGTGTTCGGGTTATTACCTGGACTACGGGAAGCCGCAAGGACTGGCCCCGCAGCGCACCATTATATCCGAGGTTCTGCAGAAGGCTGGGATCTTTGCAGCCGCCTTTCATTCCAATCCGTACTGCAGCTCATTGCAGGGATGGGAAAGGGGATGGGACGTCTTCTATGATTCACTGGACGACGACCTGGAGGACGAGCGGCTGTCATACGTGCGCGGGTACACCATCAACGAAAAAGTCACCGGCTGGCTGTCCTCGCACTGCAAAAAAAGCAACCCTCCGCCCTTCTTCCTCTGGATGCACTACATGGACATCCACGAGCCCTATATGCCCGACAGGAAGTTCCTGAACATGGTCGATCCTTCTATAACTATCAGCCAGGACGAGATGTACGGGCTGTTTGAGAATACGCTTCTCAAACGCGATGTGTCGGACCCGCAGAAAGTGGCTCTGCTCAAAAGGCTATACGATGTCCACGTGCGCGAGGTGGATACCTATATCGAGCAGTTTTTTAAATCCCTCAAAGACCTGAACCTGCTCGACGACACCGCCGTCATCATCACCAGCGACCACGGAGATGAGTTCAACGAGCACGGCGGCCTGTCGCACGACGATAAGCTGTATTCGGAGCTGATCGACGTACCCCTGCTGATCTACGGCGCAGGCCAGAGTTCGTACTGCAACGATGTTGTCAGCAGTGTCGACATACCACCCACCATCCTGCATCTGTTCGGCCTGGCATCGCCTCCTCAATTCCAGGGCAGGTCCCTCCTGCCTATTGCAGCCTGTGATCAGGAATTCGTATTCGGGGAGGCCATCGACCAGAAGAGCATGAAGGGCGGCAACATGGATAAGGACGTGTACTACTGCCGCCGGGGCGACTGGAAGCTGATTTACAGGGCAAACACACAGCAGGCGGAGCTGTACAACCTGAAACAGGACCCGCGCGAGACTCACAATCTGGCGGGCGCCTCAGAGACCTCGCTGCTGGAAACAGAGCTTAAACCAAGAATAAGACGCTGGCTAAATAAATAAAGGGGGCTTAGCATGACCGACCTCGAAAAACACTGCACTGCACTGGTTGACAAATCGAAGGAAATCGTGAGGGAAACCTTCTCCAGGTTCAAGCTGGAGGACATCGCCATCACCTGGACCGGCGGAAAGGACAGCACGCTCACGCTGTGGGTCATCCGGCAGGTCTGCGCGGAGGATAAATTAAAGCTTCCCAGGGTGATGACGATCGATGAATACGACTCATTCGAAGAGATCCACGATTTCATCAATAAGTACGAGAAGGAATGGAAGCTGGACCTGACCTGGATGAGGAACGACGACGTGGTCAAGGCCGCGGGGGGCAAGCTGAACAGCACCGTGTACGTCAAGGACCTCAACCAGCGCAACCAGGCCGAGCTCAAACGCATCGGCTTCAAAGAGGACTCCTTCCCCTTCGAAGCGGAGTCATTCACCGGCAACCACCTGATGAAAACGGTCATGTTCAACATGTACATCGAGCAGACCGGCGTCAAGGCCATTTTCCAGGGACTGCGCCGCGATGAGCAGAACGCGCGCGCCGAGGATGATTACTTCGAAAAGAAAGACAAGGCCGACCTCATACCGGAGCACACGCGCATCAAGCCCATACTGCACTTCACGGAGAGGGACCTGTGGAATACCTACAGTGTCTTCAAGATACCCTACTGCGTGCTTTATGAAAAAGGTTACCGCTCACTGGGGGCCAAGACCACCAGCGCCATCGCTCAGCCGGGAGTGCCCGCCTGGGAGCAGGACCTGGAGCACACCACCGAGAGGGCCGGGCGGCGCCAGGATAAAGAGAAGATGATGAAGCGACTGCGCGGCCTCGGATACATGTAATAAAAGAGGGTAACAGCCATGCCGAGTTTTGTGATTAACGATAAATGCGACGGCTGCAAAGGCAAGGACAAGACCGCCTGCCAGTATATCTGCCCCAACGACCTGATGGCGCTTAATGGCGATACGCAGAAAGCTTTTAACCGCGACCCATCCATGTGCTGGGAGTGCTACAGCTGCGTGAAGATCTGCCCGCAGCAGGCCATCGCGGTAAGGGGCTATGCGGATTTCGTCCCGCTGGGGGCGAGCGTAACCCCTCTGAGGGGCAGCGACAGCATACTGTGGACGGTCAAATTCCGCAACGGCTCGATCAAGCGCTTCAAATTCCGAACCCGCACCACCGCCGAGGGATCGGCGGCGCCGGACGGCGGCTTCGGCACTGCGCCGGAGGCCGATGATCTCAAAGGGCCGCTGCTCTTCACCGAGCCCGAGTCCCTGGGCATCGACAGACTGCCGACCATAAACAAGAAATAAAGCGGGGATAAATGCCAATGTCAGAGATACAGACTGTAGAAGTAAACACCGACCTGCTGATTATCGGCGGCGGCATGGCCGCCTGCGGCGCCGCTGTGGAAGCGGCGTACTGGGCAAAAAAACACAACCTCAAGGTGACTCTGGTCGACAAGGCCGCCATCGAGCGCAGCGGCGCGGTGGCCCAGGGCCTCTCCGCGCTCAATATGTACGTGGGCATGAAGAGCAGGGACAAGACACCCGAGGACTACGTGCGCTACGTCAGGAACGACCTGATGGGCATCTCCCGCGAAGACCTGGTGTATGACATCGCCCGCCACGTCGACAGCACCGTGCACCTGTTCGAGAAATGGGGCCTGCCCATCTGGAAGGACGAAAAGGGCAACTACGTTTTCGAGGGCGGCTGGCAGGTCATGATCAACGGCGAGTCCTACAAAAACATCGTGGCCGAGGCCGCGCGCAACGCGCTGGCCGCCATCGGCGACGACTGCATTTACGAGCGCGTCTTCATCGTCGAGCCCCTGATGGACGGCAACCGTGTGGCGGGGGCCGTCGGCTTCAGCATACGCGAGAACAAGTTCTATATATTCAGGGCCAAGGCCGTGCTGGTCGCCATGGGCGGCGCGGTGCATATCTTCAGGCCGCGCTCCGTCGGCGAAGGCCTGGGCCGAAGCTGGTACCCGCCCTTCAACAGCGGCTCGAGCGCCTATTTTACCTTGAAGAGCGGCTGCGAGATGACCTGCCAGGAAGTCCGCTTCATACCGGTCCGCTTCAAGGACGCCTACGGCCCGGTGGGCGCCTGGTTCCTGCTGTTCAAGTCCATCGCCACCAACGCGCTGGGGCAGGACTACATGGTCGAGCGCAAGCGCGACCTCGAGCAATGGGGTCCCTACGGCGCAGCCAGGCCTATACCGGCCAATTTGAGGAACTACCTCATGATGCTGGACCAGAAAGAGGGCAAGGGCCCCATGTACATGCGCACCGACGAGGCCATCGCCCGCATGCTTTCCGCCATCAGCGACGAAAAGGAGCGCCGAAAGCGTATGAAGGAGGTCGAATCGGAAGCCTGGGAGGATTTCCTGGACATGACCATCTCCCAATCCATTCTCTGGGCGGGCACCAACACCCAGCCGGAGGAGAAACCCTCCGAGATACAGGCCTGCGAACCCTACTTCATCGGCTCGCATTCCGGCGCGTCCGGCGCATGGGTGAGCGGTCCCGAGGACCTCTCCCCCTCCGAGTATTTCTGGGGCTACAACCGCATGGCCACCGTCAAGGGAATCTTCTGCGCCGGCGATGCGTCAGGCGCCTCCAGCCACAAGTTCTCCGACGGCTCCCACTGCGAGGGCCGCATCGCCGCCAAAGCCGCCATCGCCTATATCGTGGATAATCCCGCTCAGCCCAATATCGACATGGGCAAGGTCGAGTCCCTGAGAAAACAGCTGTTCAAGCCCCTCGAATTATTTGAGCAGCACGGCAAGGCCACCGACAATCCGGATGTGAGCGAGCACTACCTGAAACCCAAGCAATTCATGTTCCGCCTGCAGAAAATCATGGATGAGTACGCCGGAGGCGCCTCCACCATGTTCGCCACCAACCGACTGTCACTGGAGAAGGGGCTGGAACTGCTGGCGTTCCTGCGCGAGGACGCTGATAAACTGGCGGCGCAGGACCTTAATGAGCTGATGCGCTGCTGGGAAAACCAGCATCGACTGTGGCAGGCCGAATCGCATATCCGCTCCGTGCTCTTCCGCGAGGAGACGAGATGGCCCGGCTATTACTTCCGGGCGGACGTCCCCCAGCTGGATGAAAAAGACTGGAAATGCTTCGTCAACTGCCGCTGGGACCCCGCGTCCGGGCAGTGGTCGGTCTTTAAAAAGGACGTTATACCGTTGATAGACTGATACGGTCCCTCAAGCTATGCAAAGTTCTACCATCGAAACCGACATACTCGTGGTAGGCGGCGGAGTAAGCGGCATCGCCGCGGCAGTTGAAGCTGCAGATTGCGGTTATAATGTCGTTTTGATCGAAAAGGAGCCTTTCCTGGGCGGCATGGCCATCAGGATGCACCGCTACTTCCCCAAGCTGTGCCCTCCCATCTGCGGCTTCGAGCTTAATTTCAGGCGCATCAAGTCGAATGCACGCATCCGTTTCTTCACCCTGGCCACCCTCAATTCCATATCCGGCATCGATGGCGACCTGACGGCCTCGGTCCGCCTGCAGCCGCGCATGGTGAACGACAACTGCACGGCCTGCGGCGATTGCGCCGGCGTTTGCCCGGTTGAGAAGCCGGACGAATTCAACTACGGATGGGGCACCAGACGTGCCATCTACCTGCCTCATGTGCAGGCCTACCCCCAGACCTATATTGTCGACGGCCAGAGCTGCCCGGGCACCGAATGCGCAAAGTGCATTTCAGCCTGCAGGTACGGCGCCATCGACCTGCAGATGGGCGAACGCAGCCTGCAGATAAAGTGCAGCTCGGCCATCATGGCCACAGGCTGGCAACCCTACGACGCCGCCCGCCTTACTGCGCTCGGCTACGGCCGCTTTCCCAATGTCATCACCAACATGATGATGGAAAGGCTGGCAGCGGTTGCAGTGAGCAAAGGCAGGCGCATCACCCGCCCCTCCGACGACAGAGAGATCAGCTCTATCGCGTTTGTGCAATGCGCCGGCTCGCGTGACGTGAACCACCTGCCCTATTGTTCGGGCGTCTGCTGCATGGCCTCGCTCAAGCAGGCATCTTATGTAAAGGACAGCAACCCGGAGACGAACATCTATATTTTCTACATAGACATTCGCACCACAGGCATGCAGGAAGAATTCTTCCAGCGTATCGCGGCAATTGATAATACCTCGCTTGTACGCGGCAAGGTGTCGAAGATCAGCGAGGACCCGGCCACCGGAGACCTGATTATCGAAGCGGAGGACACCTCCCTGGGAAAGATGGTCAGGCAGAGGGTGGATATGGCCGTGCTGGCCACCGGCATCGCGCCGATGGGAACCGGGCCATCTATAGGTAACGCCGCCGAAGACGGCCACGGCTTCGCCGTACGCGATGCCCCGGGCATCTTCGCCGCAGGATGCGCCAAAAGGCCGATGGACGTCAGCTCCTCCATCAGGGACGCTACGGGCACGGTGCTGAAATCCATGCAGTCGGCCCGCAGGAGGCAAAGCCGTGGCGGATAAGCCGGCCGTGTTCCTCTGCAGCGGATGCGGCATCGGTGATTCCCTCTCGATGGAAGGGCTATCCTCTACAGCTTCCAGCCAATCTCCGGATAGCACCTGCCGTATACATCCGGCGCTGTGCAGCCAGGAGGGACTGCGTCTGATCGTCGACGGCCTGTCCGCAGGCGTAACGACCATAGTTATCGGGGCCTGCTCGCCCAGGGTGAAGCAGGAGTGCTTCAGCTACGACGGTCCGGCTGTTGTCGAACGGGTCAACCTGCGCGAGCACGTTGCCTGGACCCATGAGCCGGGACATCCCGATACACAGGCTATGGCAGAAGACAGTCTGCGCATGGGGATTGTCCGTGCCCTGAAGGTATCCGATATAAAACCGTTTACGCCGGAGGTGAGCAGGACCATTCTGGTGGTGGGAGGCGGCATCAGCGGCCTCAGCGCCGCACTGGGCGCCGCTGATGCTGGCAGCCGGGTATGCCTGGTTGAAAAAAGCCCTTCTCTGGGTGGGTGGGTGACCAGGCTGCACCGCCAGTATCCCAAAGAACCACCTTTCCGTGAACCCCTTGAGACGGGCATCGAGTCCCTGGTGAAAGCCGCCCAGGCCCACCCCCTGATCAGGATCCTGCCCTCCACCATTATCGAGAAAATCGAGGGCTCGCCGGGCATGTTCGATGTCACACTTAATTCAGCGGGCGCAAGCGAGACGATCAGGGTTGGCGCCGTGATAATGGCCACCGGCTTCCAGCCCTACGACCCCGACCGGCTGGGCCACCTCGGTTTCGGCAGCCATCCCGATGTCATAACCAGCGTGCAAATGGAGCAGCTGGCTTCCGAAGGCGTGATCAAACGTCCTTCGGACGGCAAAACCGTCCAGACTGCGGCCTTCATACAGTGCGCCGGCCAGCTCGACAGCGACCACCTGCCCTACTGCTCGTCTTTCTGCTGCCTGACCTCGCTCAAGCAGGCCCTGTACCTGACCGGCAACAACGCCGAATCGAAGGCCTATATACTGTACAAGCACTTCCGCACGCCCTCACTGTACGAGGACTTCTACCGCAACGCGCAGGAATCCGGCTCCATCTTCCTATCCAGGACGGAGACACCCCGGATAATCACCGCCGTGGATATGCTCACCGTCGAGGCGCAGGACCTCCTGCTGAATGAAAAGATCAGCTTGAACGTGGACCTGGTCGTCCTGGCGACCGGCATGGTGCCATCGCCTGCTCCAGCCCTCAACCTGGCCTACAGGCAGGGCGGCGAACTGCCCGAGCTGCGCTACGGGTTCCCCGACTCGCACTTCATCTGCTTCCCCTATGAAACGCGCCGGACGGGCATCTATGCGGCAGGCTGTGCACGCCAGCCCATGGACAGCCTCTCCAGCCGGGAGGACGCTTACGGCGCGGCGGTGAAAGCGATCCAGTGCATCGAGATGGTTGCGAGGGGGGAATCCGTCCACCCCCGGGCGGGCGACAGGAGCTATCCCGAGCTATACAT
The DNA here is from genome assembly GCA_041650115.1 of Dehalococcoidia bacterium. Lineage (GTDB taxonomy): Bacteria > Chloroflexota > Dehalococcoidia > GIF9 > UBA5629 > CAIMUM01. The sequence goes on from JBAZLT010000027.1 coordinate 7,177, forward strand.
GCCCAGATGCACCCAGTGCAAGCGGTGCACCGAGGAGTGCCCTTTCGGCATGTACGACGAGGACAGCAAGTTCAACCCGCTGCCCAATCCCACCCGCTGCAGGAGGTGCGGCATCTGCATGGGCGCCTGCCCCGAGCGGATCATCTCGTTCGCCGACTATTCGGTCGATATCACGAGCTCCATGATCAAGGCCATCGAGATACCGGAAACCGACGAGGAAAAGCCGCGTATACTGGCATTCCTGTGCGAAAACGACGCATACCCGGCGCTGGATATGGCGGGCGTCCGGCGCATGCGCTTCAATCCGCATACCCGCATCATACCGGTCAGGTGCCTGGGATCCATAAATATGGTCTGTATCACCGACGCGCTTTCCAGGGGTATAGACGGGGTGATCCTGGTAGGCTGCAAGCACGGCGATGATTACCAGTGCCACAATATCACGGGCAGCGAACTGGCGGAGACGAGAATCGTCAAAATGAAGGATACGCTGGACAAGCTGTCGCTGGAAGCCGGGCGGCTGCGCGTCGTGCAGCTGTCGCTGGAGGAGTACGGGCGGCTGCCCGCCATACTGGACGAGTTCCTGGAGAGCATAGTCGAAATCGGGCCCAATCCTTACAAGGACCTTTAGCAGTTCGAGAGGGAAAGGATCAAAAATGGTTGAGATAACACCGGAGATCACGGATACTTTAAAGCTGCAGGGCGGCCGCGACCTGGAGCACTGCTACCAGTGCGGCACCTGCACGGCCGTCTGCCCCTGGAATATACAGGGGACTTTCTCCGTGCGCAGTCTGATACACCGTTCCCAGCTGGGGCTGGTCGATTTCTCCGACGAGCAGATCTGGAAATGCGTCGGCTGCAGGTCATGTGTGCAGGCTTGTCCCCGCGGCGTGGATATCCCCGCTGCCGTCAGGTCCCTGCGCAGGGTCATCTCGGAAGTAGGCGCCGGCGCCATACCGCGCTCACTGCGCACGGTCGCCGCGAACCTGGCCGGCACGGGCAATCCAATGGGCGAAGCCGCGGAAGCGCGCTCCAGATGGGTTGAAGAAGCCGGAATAAGGTCTTTTACTGCAGGCACCGGTTTGCTGCTTTTCACCTGCTGCTACCATGCCCTGGACAACAGGTGCCGCAGGGTGGCCCTTGCCATGACCGAGGTTCTCTCTGCTGCGCAGGTCGATTTCGGCGTGCTGAAAGACGGGCTGTCCTGCTGCGGCGAAAGCATACGCAAGGCGGGCAAAGAGGAGCTGTTCACCACACTCGCTTCCAGCAATATCCGCCATTTGAACGAGGCAGGCGTCAGGAGAATACTGGTGGGATCGCCGCATTGCTATAACACCCTCAAGGATGAATACTCTGAATTCGGGGCCAATTTCGAGGTGATCCATATCGTTCCTTTTCTGGATGAGCTTATCAGCGCGGACAAATTAACACCCCCGGCAGCCGTTAATAAAAAGGTTGCCTACCATGACTCCTGCTGCCTGGGACGCTACCAGGGTATTTACGATGAGCCGCGGCGCATTTTAAACAGTATCCCGGGACTTGAACTGCTGGAGCTGCCCGACAACCGCGCCAATTCGTTGTGCTGCGGAGGATGCTCCGGAGGCCTCTGGACGGAATCCAAAAGCGGGGAGAGGCTATCGGAGCTGCGCATTAAGCAGGCCATCGACAGCGGCGCAGATACGCTGGCTGTCTCGTGTCCCTACTGCCTGATCATGTTCGAGGATGCAGTCCTTACTTCAGGATACGAAGGCAGAATCGAGGTCAGAGATGTGGTTGAACTGGTAAATGAGTCCGTCAGAGGTGGGGAAGCGACGTCTCTCCGCTGACAGGTATGCTACAATTAGGCAGCCGGAGAGCCGGCAGGGCTGCGGATGCGACTGACCGCCTTTTAAGTTACAGGCCCTTTCACAGCATTTCAGGGAGATGTTGCGACTGTGCGAAGCCACTTCGGATTCAAGTACATTTTATTTGTCTTATCAGTGTTCCTGATTATGGGCGGCATCTTTCTGTCAGGATGCATCCCTCCTTCTACAATTAAGGAGCAGAAGCTTGGCTGGCCGGACATCATCCCCCGGGTTCAGGACAGCGTCGTGCTGATTCTGAGCAACTCGGACAGCGGGTGGCAGCAGGGATCCGGTGTCATAATAGATTCCTCGGGATGCATTTTAACTAATGCGCATGTGATCGAGAACGCGCACGCCATTCTCGTTTTTATCAGCAGACAGGGCTCCGTGAATACCAATTTCAGCTATGTTTATCCGGCAGGATTGATAGACACGTGGACGGAAACCGACCTGGCGACGATCAAAATCACCCCTGAATCCGAGAATTTAAAACCCGCCACCTTTACAAAATCCGGGGTCCCCAGGAAAGGCACGAGCGTAATGGCCCTGGGCTATCCGGTGGCGGATACCATCAGCGTCATGGCTTCCAGCGAGGACCAGTCGGTCTCAATCACCACGGGAATCGTATCGGCCATACGGGACGTCAACGGACATGCCTTCATTCAGACCGATGCGTCAATCAATCCCGGCAACAGCGGCGGGCCGCTGCTCAATGAGGAAGGCGAGGTCATGGGCATCAACTCCTTCTGGCTGGAGGAGACGCAGGGATTGAATTTCGCCGTCGCGGTCAATACCAATAACTCCTTCATCAGAAGCTCGATCAGCAAGGGAAAGGAAACTCCGGTGCCCGCGATAATACCCCTTGAGATATCGGACTATAAATATGATGTTTCATATTTCATAACAGCCGGCGCGTCGGGATGGGACGTCCCGTATACGGCGACCGTCACCTGGAACACGACAGTGCCTGCCAGGACTAAGATGATATATACGTCCGGGTTGCTTTCAAATACGGTCAGCGATGATAACTACACGACGAAGCATAAGATGGTCCTGCAGAGCGGGGCCTGCCCCCAGCCGGACGGCGAGGGCGAGTCCAGGTGCATCTGGTCCAGAAGGGACTACGACGTTAAAGTCTACTCCACCGACATTTATGATCGCAGGCTGGAATCGCCGGTATACCCGTTAAGGGCTCCCTGAACGGACTATCAGGGAATCCTGTATTTCAGTACCAGCTTCGCATCGTCAAAGCAAAGCATGTCGCTCACGCTGTCCCAGTTCGTGGTCGTGAAGAGCTGCATCCTGAACTGGCAACGTGACTGCCCCGACTGCACCAGGTTTTGAATGACGTTTTCACCGTTGGACGAACTCATGATGTCGACCAGCCAGGGCGATTTGGGGTAATCGGTAATGCTTCCCCCGCTGACCGGCGTGCCCGGACGGTTGTATGCCAGGGTATCCAGGTCGGAGAGCGTGCCGTACTGGGAGAAATATATATCCAGTGCGCCCATATTGCCGTACATACCGATATCGTAGGTCGGATTCCCAATCTTCTTGTAAGCGCTCAGGTCAAGCACGGCGCCGGTCACTACGGCATTGTGAGGTATTCCCGCAATATCGAAGCTGAGAAAGGCGCGGCTGGGCAGATTCATACTCGTGTCACCGACGCAGGCCGTTTCCTGAACTGTATATACTGCGTTGTTTTTCACCAGGGCGCCGGACTCACCCGGTATGGCAGGCAGCGTTACGGAGACCTCCTGCCCGCTCTGATATATGACCCCGGCCGTGCCGGCATAGATCGTCAACCTGTTGCTGGCCACTCCATGGGGATTGGCCGCTGTGAGCACGTAATTGGTAGTTATGTACGGGGTTACCGTCATGCTGCCCCGGTCTGCCAGGATTCCGCCCGGCTCGAGGCTGACCATCGTAGCGTCGGTGGTGCTCCAGTACAGCGTGACGGCGCCGCCGGGAGCAACATATGTCTTATCAGAGGAAAAATACTGTATGACAGGCTGTT
>JBAZLT010000028.1:0-11006 GCA_041650115.1 Dehalococcoidia bacterium
CGTAGCCAAGTGGTTAAGGCGGGGGTCTGCAAAACCCCTATGCAGCGGTTCAAATCCGCTCGCCGCCTCCAAGAAAATGCCGAGGTGGCGGAATGGCAGACGCGGCGGACTTAAAATCCGCTTCCCTCACGGGAGTGTGGGTTCAAGTCCCTCCCTCGGCACTTTCCCCTCTCTTACGCAGCTTTATCTGATCGATTTATGAATCCAGCGGTTAGAGACAGTATTCCTGCGACTATGATCAAAGGGAGATGGAGTATCCCCAGCTCGCCGATGAAGAAAAAAGAACATACGCCGGTAAAAATCAGTATGATCCCGGCCAGCCTCGGATAGGGCCATATCAACACAGTGCCTGCAATAAACGAGAAAAGAGCTGCAAGCCCGATTGCCGGATAATCCCGGGCAAGTATGCTGTACCTGCTCTCGTATTTCAGGGCAATGGATACAAGCCCGACAAAAAAGATGAGAATCCCTACAGCGAACCCGATAATGCAGCCGAGTATTCCCGCTATTAGAGCCGCAATCTTCAATCCTCTGCTGCTGCGGGCCGCGCCTGATCGATGCGACTGTACTTGTTTAGCGGGTTGTCGGTGTATGTCATGTGCTGCAGCCCAGGATAACGGCCTGTTGCAGTAAATGCATGACGGAGCACCATATACAGTTGGATTACCGCAAAAGGGACAGGTGTAATACTGCTGCATTTGTCCTGTCTAACTGTTGTTGTGTTATATGAGAAGGCTATGCCTGAGTGCCGGCCAGCATGATTTTAGATTCCTGCCCCACATGTTCCAGGAAATGCAGGTACATCTTGGTGCGCAACTGGTTCCTCAACCTGTAAGGCGCCACAAACTTTCCCTTCAGCCAGATCCTTTGTTCATCCACGTGTATTAACACGCGTCTGTTGCTTTCAGCCTCGTGCAGGAAAGCGGGGTAGTTCTCCCTGAACACTTCCTTGGCCAGAGCCAAGTACTGGCCGTCCTCCTCGTTGATGATCTCCTCCAGGAGGGTGGCGGCATGGACTATATCGCTGTCGGAGGTTACCGGTATCCTGATCTCATCAAAAATGTAGTCGCACTGCAGGTTACGGCCGTGTTTCTCGTAGCTCTTGGAGAAATTAAGCACCGGCTTGTCCAGAACGATCAGGTTGGGTATGCTCAGTATCTTGCCGGTGAGCTCGCCGCCCAGCTTCTCGTCTTCGCCCACCTCATCCAGCGTCAGGAAGAAGACGCCGATATGCCTCACATCGCCCTTGTAGCTGTCGATCCTGATACGGTCCCCTTCATGCAGCATGTTGGAAAAGACTATGATGAAATAGCCGAAGTAGCTTGCCACGTATTTCTGCAGCGCCAGCGCCAGGCCTATAGCTATGATGGAAATATAAATGGCAAGGTTGCTGTAAAGAGCCACCACAATTAAGCTGCCGAGTACGGCGAACGCGATTAACAGGGCGATAACGCGAGTCTTCATGCGTGAATAGCGGTCAGGCCGGAGGCATGATCTTCAGAATGCCCGAAGCCTTGTCGACGGATATTGTATAGTCTCCGGGAGCCCCTCCCACGGTCATGAAAGTGACCTCATGGCTGAGTCCCGGCTCAATGCTGATCTCATTCGTGGCCTCCAGCCTTCCATTGATCTTGAACTCAGCTCTATGCCGGACCTTCTCGATGCCGGAGTTGATAACCGTAGCGATAACACCGATCGAACTTCCGGGATAGGCCCTGTCAGGCAATATATGCAGGCTGGTGATGCTAGTGGGATCCGGTATCTCCGGCGGAGGCACCGCTTCGGGCGGATCGGGCTCTGCAGGTGGAGGGGGCGGCGTCCATGTCAGATCAGGCATAATGACCGGCTGGCGGTTGCCCTGGCGCATCCGTGACGAGAACAGGGAAGCCAGGCCGGTCGACTCAGGAACCGAAATCTCTGCGGAGCTCTTGGCCTCGGTCAGCGACGTAAGATGCGCTATCTGGTCCTCGAGAGCTGCAACTTTTTTCTGCGGGTTCTTGATTTGCTTCAGATACTCCTCGGCGGGCATTTGCCCTACCTTGAAGCGGGCATCAAGGTTGGCCATCTCCTGTTTGAACACTCCAAGCTGGCGGGACCGCAGCGCCAGCCTTTTGCTGAATTCCTGCTTGATCTGATCGATCTTTATCTGCGCATGCTGCAAATTTACGGAGTACTCAGTCTTGAGTGCCGTATAGGATAATTCGTTGATGGCCTTATCACTGCGCAACTTCTCCAGATTGGTCAGAAAGAGCTCAGCCCTCTCCTTGTTTAAAAAAGCTGTGTGAAGATCGTTTTCCATTCTATCTTTCACCGGCTGACAGACGCTTCCACTTATCACCCGGTACGATTATTATATCGCCACTACCTCTTGCGGGCCAATACACTTTTAACGGCGTCCACGATATCTCCTACTGTCAGCCCATTGGCTTCAAGCAGCTCATCAGGCTTACCTGACTTACAGTATGTATCTTTTATCCCCAGCGACGCAAGCGGCGCCGGACTGCGTGAGGCCAGCACCTGTGCAACGATGCTGCCCAGGCCGCCGTGCAGTAGATGCTCCTCCGCCGTAACTATCGCACCTGTCTCAGCCGCCGCAGCCTCAATAGCCTGGCGGTCCGCCGGCTTGATGCTGGACATGTTGATCACGCGGCAGCTGACGCCGGACTTCTCCAGCAATTCGGATGCCTCAAGCGCTTTATATACCATGATGCCGATTGCAATAATGGCCGCATCATTTCCCTCCCTCAGTGTATCGGCCCTGCCGAGTTTGAAGCTGCAGCCGGACGTGTATACGACGGGAGTCTTGGAGCGTCCCAGCCTGACGTAAAATGGCCCCTCGGTGGAGGCCGCCGCTTTGATGGCTTCAACTGTCTCTATGGAGTCCGCCGGTACCACGATGTTGAAGTTGGGCAGCGAGCAGTAAAGAGCAATATCTTCGATGGCCTGGTGCGAGGAGCCGTCCTCGCCTACGGTGATGCCGCCGTGTGTCGAAACAACCTTTACATTGGTCTTGGGCTGTGCCACGCACATACGCACCTGGTCGAAGCACCTGCTGGAGGCGAACACGGCAAAGGTGCTGGCAAACGGTATTTTGCCGCAGGTTGCCAGCCCTGCGGCGATGCTGATCATATTCTGCTCGGCCAGGCCGCACTGTATAAATCGCTGGGGATGTGCCTGCGCGAAATATTTGGTCATGGTGGAACGTGAAAGGTCGGCATCGAGCACCACGACGCGTGAATCCTGTCCTCCCAGCTCGGTCAGTATCTTGCCGAAAGCCTCACGCGTAGTCAGCTCCGCGTAATCGGTCATGCCAGCTCCTTCAGCGCTGTCTCGGTCTCGGACTTGCCCGGCGCCTTGCCGTGATAATCCACGTTGTTTTCCATGAAGCTCACACCCCTGCCCTTGACGGTGCGCGCCACGATTACCACCGGCCTGCCTTTCACCTGCGCGGATTTCTGAAGTGCGTCAACTATCTGCTGCATATCATGGCCGTCGATAACCAGCGCCTCCCATTTGAAAGAGCGCCACTTATCCACGAAGGGTTCCAGGTCCATTATCTTGCTGGTCGGACCATCCAGCTGTAATCCGTTGAAGTCTACGATAGCCGTGAGGTTGTCCAGTTTATAATTGGGGGCGAACATGGCAGCCTCCCAGACCTGGCCCTCCTGGCATTCCCCGTCCCCCAGCATTACATAGGTACGGTACTCTTTTTTATCCAGCCTGGCCGCCAGCGCCATACCGATGCCAACGGAGAGACCCTGGCCGAGCGAGCCCGCCGACATGTCAACCCCCGGTGTGAGAGTGCTGTCGGTATGTCCCTGCAGGCAGGTGCCCGTTTTTCGGAGTGTTGTAAGCCATTCGAGCGGGAAATATCCGCATTCCGCCAGCGCAGCGTACAAAATGGGAGCGGCATGGCCTTTGCTCAGTATAAAACGGTCGCGGTCGGGCCACCTGGGATTTTTGGGATCGTGTCGCATGACACGGAAATACAGGGCTGTGATGATATCGGCCGCGGAAAGCGATCCGCCGGGATGCCCGCTGCCAGCGGTTGAGATCATGGTGATAACATGCCGCCGAAGCTTGCGGGCCATGCCCTTTAGGTCTTCAATACTATATTCGGTCATTGGAAGCGGCATGTGCCCCGGGATCCCCATACAATGCATGAACTCCCGGCTGTAGGCTTGAATCCGACTCATTATATTCCACACCAGATTGACATGTCCATTTTTACATCATATTTATTGAATGTTATGCATTGTTAACCCCGTCCGGCTCATTTATAATGCTGTAGATGATAATCGATGCTCATACACACATATTCAGTCCGGATGTGATCGAAGGCCGTGAGGAGCTCTGCACGTCCGACCGCTGCTTCGGCATTCTGTACGGCAATCCCAGGGCCAGACTGTGCACGGCGGAGGAGCTTATACGCAGCATGGACGAGCAGGAGATTGCCGTATCGGTGGTACAAAACATCGGATGGTCCAGTCATGAGATGTGCGTGCGAAGCAACGACTACCTCTTGGAAGCGGTCGGCAGGCATTCCGGCAGGTTGATCGGATTCTGCGCTGTACAGCCGCGCGAGGAAGAGAGGGCGCTGTATGAGATGGAGCGCTGCTCTTCAAGCGGAATGAAAGGTGTGGGCGAGCTGCGCCCGGATGTCCAGGGGTTCGACCTCAGCGATGGGAAATTAATGCGGTCACTGGTCGACCGTATGATTGCGCTGGAAATGGTGCTGTCATTGCACGTTTCCGAGCCTCTGGGGCACGATTATCCGGGCAAAGGAACCAATACGCCCGATGTGGTCTACAGGTTTAGCTCTCAGGCGAAAGGATTAAAGCTCATACTTGCGCATATGGGAGGAGGGCTGCCTTTCTATGAGATGATGCCCGAGGTCGGTGAAACGTTGTCGGATGCGTTTTACGATACAGCGGCGGGGCCGTTCCTGTATAAGCCGGGCGTATATAAATCTGCAGCAGCATTATGCGGTATAGATAAGGTGCTCTTCGGCAGCGATTGGCCGTTGCTGGGCCAGCAGCGGGTAATCTCGCACATCAGGCAGTCAGGCTTGAATGACGCGGAAATCGATTCCGTGCTGGGAGACAATGCAGGCAGGCTTTTTAAAATTGAGCGGGGATAGGATTCAATGAACAATGAGACTGTAAGGTCGTTCATAGCAGTAGAGTTGCCTGCCGAGCTGGTGGCGCGGTTGAGGGGTTTTCAGACCGGCCTGAACTCGTCCCGCCTTCGCTTCGTAAAGTGGGTCGATCCCGGCTCTATCCACTTGACCCTCAAGTTCTTGGGCAATGTCGATGCCGGGCGGTTGGAGGCGGTAAAAAGTGCGCTGGAAACGGCCACCATGCCTCACAGGACGTTTCGCTTGGCCACGGGGCAAACGGGTTTCTTTCCGGGACTGCAGCGCGCACGCGTTTTCTGGCTGGGTCTTGAAGGAGATACCGCTGAGCTTAGCGGGCTACAACAGGACATTGACAGGGCCATGGCCGGCCTGGGTTTTGAGAGAGAGAGCCGGCCTTTCACAGCCCACCTTACTCTGGCCAGGCTGCGCGAGGAGTGCACCAGGGAGCAGAGACAGGAGTTCACCGGGCTGGCGCAGCATGCCGCATTCGAGTCGGGCCCGGATATACAGGTACAGTCTGTTGCACTGATGCGCAGCAGGCTCACGCCCCAGGGCGCGCTTTATTCACGTTTGGCTGAATATGAATTGAAAGGCGAATAAAGCGTTGACTGGCGGTCAACGGTGCGCGAATAATCTAATTTGCTTATAAAATTTGGTTAATGCTATACTTTATTCATCCTTGGAGGAGGTGGAAAAAATAGTGGAAAACTATTCCTTTCCAAAGTGTCTGAAATGCAAAGTAGGTGATTTGGTTCCGCTGTCCGATTTCGGCAGCCAGGGGGCAGCGATACATTATAAAGCCTGGGTTTGCACAAATCCTGAATGTGGTTTTAACCTGAAAATCAGGAACGGCGACATATACTTGAATGAGCCCATATTCAGCGGCGCAAGTCATACACTGCGCGGTCATTAATAAGGAGAGAAAAGCGGAATAAAGGCGGATCAAAACATGGAGTGGTCGTTTTGACCGCATGGTTGAAACAGCTCCAGTATGAAGTCACCGATTTTTTCTTTCCGCGGACATGCATCGGATGTGGGAAAGTCGGTGATTTTATTTGTACGGCCTGCTCGAAAAAATTGAGCAGGATGCTCCCGCCCCTGTGTCGGCGTTGCGGCAGGCCCGAATCCAGCGGGGCATATTGCTCCGAGTGCTGGGGAATAAAAAGTTCCCTCGACGAAATCCGCTCTGTTTTCATCTTCGACGGCATCGTCCGCCAGGCTGTGCATGAGCTTAAGTACCGTAATGTGCAGGCCATCTCCGCCTGCCTGGCCGGATACATGTCCGCCTATTTCCGGGAATACAGCCTGAACGGCGATGTGCTGGTGCCCGTGCCGCTTCATGAGAAACGCCTGAGAGAACGGGGCTATAACCAGTCCCGGCTTCTAACTGAGGCGCTTTCCAAGCTTATATTTAAAGAGGTCAATCCGGCGCTGCTCAAACGCGTCAGAAATACGGGGCCGCAGGCGCGCAGCTCCAGCGTCCATGAGCGTAAGGCAAATATGGAGAACACGTTTGTCTGCGAGTCAGACAGCGCCGCGGGCCGTAATATCATTATCATCGACGACGTTTGCACCTCCGGCGCCACTCTCGAGTCATGCGCATCGGCCCTTAAGTCGGCAGGGGCCGGACATGTGCTGGGCTTCACACTGGCAAGGGAAATATCACTGAGGAGTTGATTATGGAGATTAAAATAGCTGCGCGCAACATGAAACTGGAAGACGATGTGCGTGAGTACGCCGAGAGAAAGCTCGGCAAACTCTTCAGGTATCTCAACAATATCAGCTCGGTCAAGCTGGAACTGATCGAAGAGAAAACTAAATCCCGTCAGCCGGTCTTTGGAGCACAGGTGACGATAAACATAAACGGTTTCCTCATGAGGGGAGAGCAGAAGCGCGACAATCCAAGGGCTGCCATCGATGCTGTGAACGATATCATGGAGCGCCTGATCGACAAATATAAGAAGAGGTACAGTGTTAGCAAGGCGCACGATACCATCCGCACCCAGGCAGAGCAGGAAGCTTCCCCAGCCGAGCAGCCGCAGCATGTATATAAACGCAAACGCTTCATTGTGAAGCCCATGACCATCGAGCAAGCTGTGGAGCAGATGGAATTCCTGGGGCATGACTTCTTCCTCTTCGTCAGTGACGGCGACAACTCTATCAATGTTGTCTACCGGCGAAAAGACGGCAAATACGGCCTGATCGAGCCTGAGTTCGATTAGGGTGAGGCAGACTATACGGATGTTTAATGCCCTGATATCAACAAAGCATGGCTGGGTGGGCATCGCCTTCTCCAGGAAAGGAGTGAGCAGACTGAACCTGCCTGTTGCCGATAGGAAACAAGCGCAATCCCTGCTGGGCGACGGAAAAGAAAAGGATATTACCGAATCCGGCGTACTGGCGCAACAGGTGAGGGAATATTTCCAGGGCGGAAAAAGTGATTTCGATTGTAGAATGGACCTGTCGGGCGCAACACCTTTCCAGCGTCGCGTCTGGAAAGCGACCAGGGCGATACCTTACGGAGAGGTGCGAAGCTACAAATGGGTGGCACAAATGGCGGGCAGTCCACTGGCCTGTCGTGCCGTCGGGAATGCCTTGGCTTCCAATCCCCTGCCGCTGATCATCCCCTGCCACAGGGTCGTTTGCAGCGATGGTAGGCCGGGGGGATTCGGGGGTAAGGCCGGGGATGTCGCATCCAAACTGATGCTGCTCGAGCTGGAAGGAGCACTGGATCCCCGACTTATACGATAAGGTGGCGTATGATCAAGCACGCTTATGCGAATATCAATGATATAAGCCTGCATTACGCAAGCAACGGCAACGGGCCGTTGATCATGTTCCTGCATGGCTTTCCCGAGTACTGGAAAATGTGGGAGATACAGGTCGAGGAATTCGGCCGGGACCATCTGGCGGTCGCGCCGGACATGCGGGGTTATAACCTGTCCTCCAGGCCGCAGGATGTAAGCAGGTACAAACAGAAGTACCTTATGGAGGATATTAGGCAGCTGGCCCAACATCTGGGCTACGAGAAGTTTATTCTGGTTGCGCATGATTGGGGAGGTGCTGTGGCCTGGACCTTTGCCATGTTTTATCCACAGTATCTGAAAAAGCTGGTAATAATAAATGCTCCTCATCCTGTCATATTCGAAAGGGAGCTCAGGGAGAATCCGGAACAACGTAAGGCCAGCAGCTACATGCTTCTCTTCCGCAGCCCGGAGGCCGAAATAAAGCTATCCGCCGACAATTACGCATGGCTGCTTAATATGGCCTTCGGAGATCTTATCAGGGAAGGGATTCTTAAGGATGAAGACATAGAAGGATATAGGAAGGCCTGGTCCCAGCCCGGTGCATTGACCGGAGGTCTGAATTACTACCGCGCTGCCAGCATGGGGGCCCTGGAGAATCCGGGTAAGTCGGCTGCCGAAAAACTGGCTGCGACAACTGGCCTACCCGGGATCAACTTGCCTGTGCTGGTGATCTGGGGAGAGAAAGATACCGCGCTTTTAACAGGATGTATAAGAGGGCTGGATGAATACGTGACAGACCTTACCATCCGGCGTGTGCCCAATGCTTCACACTGGGTGGTGCGGGAGAAGCCGCTGCTTGTAAACTCGCTGATACGCGATTTTCTGGAACAATAGTCTGAATCAGGAGTTGGCCAGCATTTTGAGTTCAGCCATCAGATTATCGGAGTAGTCGATTTTAATATCCGGAACCTCCAAGCGCGTGATTTCATCACCCCTGCGTATGGCCAATTGCACGCTGTCGTTGCCCGGATACCTGCGCAGCACTTCCAGCACCTTCTGCAAATACTCCAGGTCCTTTCTGGAATCCTCGCTCTGCCTGATGTTGATGATGAGCGTTCTGGGTCCTATATGGTTGTTTTTCCTGCCGTTGTCCTGTTTGATCGGCTGCACCGGTTTGGGCGGTTCGGGCCTTGAAGCCTCCGGCTCGTAGCGGCTGACCTTGGTGCAGTTGATGTTAGCCCTGTCCTCCCTTACCTTGACATAGCCTTCCACCAGCAGGATGCTGCCGTCCACCCATAGCTCCTGCGTCTGAGAGTAAACGTCGGACCACACGGTAACCTCGATGTTGCCGTTGAGATCCTCGAAAGTGACGATAATGAAGATGCGGTTGTTCTTGGTGGTAATCTGTCTGACTGAAGTGACCATGCCGGCCACAATGACCTTCTCGCCGGCCATCTCAGTGTTGATTTCGCCGCACAGCACGGTGGCATGCTCCGCCAGGCGCGATGCCATGGCTGTGAGCGGGTGCTCGGAAAAGTAGAGTCCCATCAACTCCTTCTCCCAGGAAAGCTTCTCCTGCAGTGACACGTCGAAATCCTCCATGTCAAGTGCGGGAAGGGGTACATCCACGTTTTCTCCGAAGAGGTCGAACATGCTGGATTGGCCTGATAGCCGCTGACGCTGCTCGCGCTGGGATAGAGAAACGATGCGGTCGAGGGCGGCCAGCAGGGCGCCCCTCTGCCCGAGGCCATCCAGCGCGCCTGCCTTTGTCAGACTCTCTATCACCTTTTTATTAACGTTGCGAAGGTCCACGCGCCGGCAAAAATCCTCAATAGATTTAAACTCACCCACCTCACGGGCTTCGACGATGGGCAGCACGGCGTTGCCGCCCACGTTCTTGATGGAGGCCAGCCCGAACCTGATGGCGCGTCCCATGCCGGTTTTCTCGATGGTGAAATGAGCGAAGCTGTGGTTGATGTCGGGCTTGAGCACCTCTATACCCATACGCCTGCATTCGGCCACGGCCGAAGCGATACGGTCGGTCTTATCGAAGTATGTGTTGAGAAAAGCGGCCATATACTCGATGGGATAGTTGGCCTTGAGGTAGGCAGTGTCATAGGCGATGCGGGCGTAGCTCACACTGTGCGCCTTATTGAAGGCGTAGCCGGCAAAAGGCTCGATCAGGCTGAAGATGGCGCCGGCCTCGCTCTCCGTGTATCCCTTGGTCCTGGCGCCGTCTATAAAATTCTGCCTCTCCTTCTTCATCACGGCGGCATCCTTTTTACCCATGGCTTTGCGTATGATGTCGGCGCGGCCCAAGCTGTAACCTGCGAAACGCTGCACTATGAAAAGCACCTGGTCCTGGTAGACGATTACGCCGTAGGTGTCCTCCAGTATGGGTACCAGGTCAGGATGCGGATAGTGCACCGACTCCAGCCCGTGCTTGGCCTTGATGAAGGTTGGTATATGCTCCATGGGCCCGGGACGGTATAAAGCGACCATGGCGGCGATGTCGGTGAATTTAGTGGGCTTGAGCTCTTTAATATAGCGGCGCATGCCCGTGCTTTCAAGCTGGAAGATACCCATGGTCTCACCCGAGGAGAACAGCTCGAAGGTCTTTGTGTCGTTGATGGGTATATTGAGCAGGTCCAGCTCGATTCCGTGTTGTTCCTTGATGACATCCCTGGCCTTGGCCAGCAGGGTGAGGTTTGCCAGTCCCAGGAAGTCGAGCTTGAGCAGTCCCAGCCTGGCCACGTTCTCCATGGAGAACTGTGTCATGGCGGAGTGCTGGCCGATGTCCCGGCTGCCGCGCTGCATGGGCAGATAGCGTGTGAGAGGTTCGCGCGATATCACCACGCCGGCGGCGTGCGTGCTGGAGTGGCGCGAAATACCCTCCAGCTTCTTGGCCGTGTCGATCAGCTTGCGCACCATCTCATCGGCGGTATACATATCGGCCAGCTCTTTGACCTCCATCATGGCGTCATCCAGCCTTATGTTGGGCCTGGGTGGTATCAGCCTGGCTACCTGGTCGACCGACCCGTAGTTCATGCCCAGCGCGCGCCCCACATCACGGATGGCCGCCCTGGCGCCCAGCGTGCCGAAGGTTATGATTTGCGCTACGT